>CAJYBQ010000367.1 GCA_913064755.1 uncultured Alphaproteobacteria bacterium | reverse complement strand
GTCTGTGTGTGGCCGTGGGTGCCGGGTGGTGGTGTCGGCGGGCGCGGTGCACCTCCTGGTGGTGTCGCGCGCAGCATGTTTCGGGTCGTCCTAGCCCGTTGCCGCCGTTACACTGGCTTGTGCCACGCTTCATCAGGGGCGTCCGGTCTGCGGGTGCCCCGCCGGAGCCTTGCACCACCAGAAAGCGGGTCTTCCGTTCAGCCAGACACAGGGCGCGGACTGGCTCGTCAGCTATCTTTCGGGCCGTGAGGCCTGCACGGATCAGATGTTGGAATCGATCCAGGACTGCAGCTGCGACTTCGGCAGCACGCCGACCTTGGTTGCCACGACCTCGCCACCCTTGAACAGCATCAGGGTCGGGATGCCGCGCACGCCGTAGCGGGTGGGCGTGTTGGGGTTCTCGTCGATGTTCAGCTTGGCGACGGTCAGCTTGCCGTCCATCTCGGCGGAGATCTCGTCCAGCGAAGGCGCGATCTGGCGGCACGGGCCACACCATTCGGCCCAGTAGTCCACCAGCACGGGCTTGTCGGACGAAAGGACGTCGGTCTGGAAGTTGTCGTCGGTGATCTTGACGGTGCTCATCACGTGTTCTCCGAATGAGGTTCAGGCCGAAATGGCGCTGTGCGTGTTCTCTGGCTTGAGAAACTAGGTAGGGGCAGGTTGAGCGTCAAGACGTCCGCCGAAGCGCCTGATCCAGCAGGCTGTCGGGCAGGGGCATGGCGCGGGCTTCATCCGTCCAGACGAGAATCGCGTCAACCGGGCGGTCGCCGTGCAGTTGCTGCAGCACGGCCCGGTACAGCGCCATCTGCCGCAGATAGGCGATGGAAACATCTGCCACGTCCTGTGGCGGCGGGCGGTTCGTCTTGTAATCGGCAACAATGATACGGCTGTCACTCACCAGCAAGCGGTCGACCTGTCCGGTGACAACCACGCCATCGACCAGGCCGGTGATGGAGACCTCGGCGCGGCTGCCTGTGCCGAACAGCGGTGCCAGCGCCGGCGCATCCATCACGGCCATGGCCTCCGCCACCATGGCCGTTGCCGTCCGCTCGGCGGTGGCTTCATCCAGGTCCCGTGACATGCCGCGCAGGCGCCGCTGCAACAGGGTCTCGCCCCGCGCCTGTCGCTGGTCGGCGGGCAGGGCGGGCAGCACCTGCAACAGGTAGTGGATCAGCACGCCACGCTGCAAAGCACCGGACCCAGCATGGAACAGCGGGCTGCGCACGGCGGGTTCCATCTCGCGCGGGCGGGACGGGCTGAGCGGTCGCGCCGGCACGGGTTCTTCCGGCATCGGGTCGTGAATCCAGGTGGGCAGGCTGAGGTCGCTTTCCGGGTCGGCCGGTCCGGGCGAGGACGCCTGGCCCTCCGCCCCCAGCACCAGCCGCCCGTCGACCTCCACCGCGCCCGCGTCCTGCAGCCCCGCCTCCACCATGCGGTACCAGCTGTCTTCATTGGGGACATTGCGGCTGGACGTGAAATAGCCGCCGACGTAGAGCCTGTCCTCCGCGCGGGTCATGGCGACGTACAGCAGGCGTCGGTATTCGGCGATCTGGTCGTGCATCACCCGGTCGCGGTGGGTCTGCAGTGCGATGGGGTTTTCCGCCGCATTGCCCGTGACCAGCGGCAGGGCACCGTGATCATCGGGCAGGAAGACCAGCCGTTCGCGCGGGGCCTGCGGCGGGCGCCCGGTGTCGGGCAGGAAGACAACCGGTGCCTCCAGCCCCTTCGCGCCGTGCACGGTCATGATGCGTACCGCGTCACGCCCGTGGTCCATGTCACGCTTGATCTCCGCATCATGCTGGCGAAGCCGGTGCAGGAACCCCTGCATGGATGCCGGACCGTGCTGTTCGTCGTTCAGCGCGGCCTCGAGGAATTCGTCCAGGGGATCGATCTGGTCCGGCCCCAGGCGCGCCACAAGGCGTCGTCTGCCGCCGCGCGTGCCCAGCAGGTTGCTGTAGAACTCGAACGGCGGCAGCAGGTCCACCTGCCCCAGCAGCTCCGACAATTCGTCGACCGCCACCTGCCAGCGCGGGTTCTCCGCCGCATGTGCCCGCAACGACGACCACAGGGATTGCCGACCCCGGCCATGCGCCAGCGGGAACAGGTCGTTGTCGTCGTCAAAGCCGTAGAGGGGCGACTTCAGCACCGTCGCCAGCGCCAGGTCGTCTTCCGGCAGCAACAGGAAGTCACCCAGCACCATCAGGTCCATCACGGCGATCTGCTCGGTCAGCCGCATGCGGTCGGAACCGGCGACAGGCACCCTCAGTTCCTTCAGCGCGCGGGAGAGTTCGACCACCAGCGCATCCCGCTTTCGCACCAGGATCATGACGTCGCCGGCCTTGCCCGGGCGCAGGGGGCGGTCGCCATCCGGCCCGTCGCCGACGGTTTCCCGGTCTCGGATCATGCGCGCGATCCGGGCGGCGATCATCTGCGCCAGGCGGCGGCGCGGGCTGTCCTCTCTTTCCTGGTCCACCGGCGCGTCCCAGCGGTTCAGTTCCTCCCGTTCCACCGGTTCGACCAGCGGCCAGAGTTCGACCACGCCAGGCGCGCCCTTGCGGTGCGCATGATGCCGGGGCGGCACGCCGTCGGCGGTCACGCCGCTGGCCCGTTCGCCCGCCATGGTCTGGTCCACGGCAGTCAGGATGGCGGCGGTGGAGCGGAAGGACAGTTGCAGGTCGATGGGCGCGAAGGCTTCCCCCACGTCCATCACGCGGGCGGCGAACCTGTCGCGATTGCTCTGGAACCCCTTCGGGTCGGCCCCCTGGAAGCTGTAGATCGACTGTTTCTCGTCGCCCACGGCGAAGACGGTGCGTACCCCGTCGCGTGCACCCTGGCCGACGAAGAACTCCTCGCTCAGTTCCCGGGCGATGTCCCACTGCGCGGGGGACGTATCCTGCGCCTCGTCGATCAGGATGTGGTCGATGCCCTGGTCCAGCTTGTAGTGAACCCAGCCCCGGTCCTTCATCAGCAGGTCGCGCAGCCGCAGGATCAGGTCGTCGTGGTCCAGCATGCCGCGCCGTGCCTTGGCGGCGCCGTAGCCATCCAGCAGCACCCCTGCAAGGGTCAGGAAGTCGAGGGTCATGTCGGCCAGTGCCGCCGCGCGCCGTCGGTCGGTCAGCATGCAGATGCGGTCCTGTTCCGCCAGCATCGGTTCCAGCGCGCTGGGATCGGCCTTGTTTGCTGCCTTGCTCAACAGCTTCGACCGGGGCTCGGCCTTCTGTGTCACGAAGATGGCGCAGTACTCGTCGAACATGGCGCATCGGCCAGCGTCGTCAGATGCCAGCCATGCGGCAAGAGTCGCGGCATCGCGGCGCGCGGCAACGCCCTTGGTGTCCTGTTGCAGGGCCTTCATTGCGCGCCGCAGTCCAAGCGCATCGAAATGCCCGTCCCGGCAGGCACTGGCCAGCACGGCGGCTTCCGTCTCGTCGGTTTCGAGACCCAGGTGGCGGCGCAGCGCGCCAACGGTTCCTTCCGGGCCGCCATGGCGGTGCAGCGCGGCAGACAGCTTGTCACGCCGCCCCAGGGCGTTGTCGAGCAGGCTGTCGAACTCCGTGTCCGGCAGGCGGTCGATCAGCCGTCGCATGGCACCCGCGACCGCTTCCGTGCGGTTGTGTCCGGCCAGCAGGTCGTCCTTCAGCGCGACCTTGATCGCATCGCCCTGCACGTCATCCAGCACCCGGAACTCGGGCGAGATTCCGGCTTCCAGCGGGAAGCGGCCGAGCACGGCGCTGGCGAAGGCATGGATGGTCTGGATCTTCAGCCCGCCGGGCGTTTCCAGTGCGCGGGCAAACAGCCGACGGGCCGCGTCCAGCTCTTCGTCCCGCTCCACCGGAACCCCGACCAGTTCCGTCAGGGCGGCGCGCAGCCTGGCATTGTCCATGGCCGCCCAGTCGCCCAGCTTGGCAAACAGGCGATTCTCCATTTCCGCTGCCGCTGCCTTGGTGAAGGTCAGGCTGAGGATGCGGCTCGGCTCGGTTCCGGCCAGCAGCAGCCGGATGACGCGGTCGGTCAGCACACGGGTCTTGCCGGACCCGGCATTGGCGCTGACCCAGGCCGATGTCTGCGGGTTCGCGGCCCTTTGCTGGCGCTCGATGGTGACGGTCAGGTCGACCGCGATGTCCGCTGGCTGCACCAGGGACCCATCCTGCTGCCCGTTGTCCGGTACCACGGGTACATCGGTCATTCCGTGCCCTCCCCGCCATCGGCCGTGGACCATTCCGCGACCCGTGCCAGGTGGTCGAAATCACCGGGATATCCCAGGAACTGCACCCTCCGGCGTGACCGGTAAGGCGTCCCCGGATCCAGGCCCTCCCTGACCAGGCTCACCAGGCCGGCCTCCACGTCTGCCCGCCGCTCCTCCATGG
>CAJYBQ010000366.1 GCA_913064755.1 uncultured Alphaproteobacteria bacterium | reverse complement strand
GAGGGGGCCGGCCAGGGCGTGCAGCGAAGCCCGTCCCGCCACGCCCAAACCCGCACGGCCGGGCCCGAAGAGCACCTCCGACTGGAATACGAACCGGTCGCCGACGATGCGAATGCCGTCCGGGGCACGCAAGACTTCGCGCAGGCGTCCGAAGAATTCGGAACGGTAGCGCGAGAGCTTCTCCACCTGCGCCGCCAGCGCCCGGTTCAGGCGACGGCCCAGGTCGGCGATGGTCGCCTTGCTCTCCGCGTCCTTCGCCTCGAATTCATCCAGCAGGGACTGGATCTGCGCCAACTGCTTGCGCAGGTCGGCCAGCTGCAGGTTCAGCAGGTTGACCTGTCGCCGCGCGGCCTCGGAAATCCGCTGTTCCTCGGTCAGCGCCGCCTGCCCCTGCTGGCGGGCGTCGCGTTCCTGCGCCAGGCTCTGGCTGGTGCGATCCAGCTCGGCCAGGCTGGTGGTCAGGCGGCTTCGGGTGGCGGTCAGGTCCGCGTTCAGGTCCGCGATCTCGCCCTGGTTTTCCAGGATGCGGTTCTCCAGTGCCGTGATCCTGTCCTGCGCCTCGAAATACAGCGCCTGCAGATCATTCAGCTCCTCGTCGGAGCGGGCACGGGCGCTGTCGGCTTCATCGCGGCGGCGGGCCAGCGCAGCCTCCCGCGCCAGCAGTTCCGCGATCCGGGCCTCCATCTCCGCCCGGTCCGCCTCGGAGAACGCGGGCCGTTCATCCAGCTTGCGTTCCGCATCCGTCGCGCGCTGCTGCAGGGCCGCGATCTGCAAAGAGAGAAGGTCCCGCTCGGCAGTGGATTCGTTCAGGGCGGCGGAAAGCTGCGACACGTTCCGGCGCAGGTCTTCATTGGCGCTGCGTTCACTCGAAAGCAGCGATTGCAGTTCCGACAGTTCGGAGGTCAGCCGCGACAGCGCCTCGTCCTTGTCGGACAGCGAATAGGTCAGCACGAATTGCGCCAGCGTGTAGCTCACCATCATGAAGATGAAGGTGAGCAGCAGCGCTGACAGGGCATCGACAAAGCCCGGCCAGATGTTGCCTTCTTCGCGGTGCCTGCGGTGACGGGCCATCAGCGGCCTTCGTCGGCTATCGCGGCGATGGTCCGGGTCAGGACCTTGATCTCGGAGCGCAGTTCGTCAACCGTCTGCTGGCGACCGCTGACCGTTTCCTCCAGCAGGCGCGTCACGTAGACGTCGATGTTGCGCAGGTGGGTATCGGCGGCGCTGTCGCCCGGCCCCTGTTCGGTGGCAACCGCGATGCGCTGCAGGATGGGTTTCAGTTCCATCTGCCCCTCCGCCAGCTTCACCATCAGGTCACGTTCGGTGCGCATCTGGTCGGTCAGGCTGGCCAGCCGTTCCGACAGCTGCAACAGGGTCTGGTTGCCGGACACGCGCGACTCTTCCGACCGCGCCATGATCCGTTGCAGGTTCTCCAGGCTGTCCGCCGTCTGCTCCAGCAAGGCCTGGACATAGACCGGGACAGACCCCTCCCCTTCCGCAATACCGCCAACGGAACCGCTGGAGAGCCGCGTGAAGCCGGAAAGCCATTCCTCCAGGTCGTTGTAGAACCGGTTCTGCGACTGGCTGGACTGCAGTTCGATGAAACCGAGCACGACCGAACCGGCAAGGCCGCACAGGGACGACGAGAACGCGGTCCCCATGCCGTCCATCGGCTGCAGGATGGCAAGCTTCAGCGCCTCGAAGATGTCGACGACGTCATCGCTTTCGACCGTCAGCCCCCGAACCGACGTGCCGACGGAGGTGATGGCGTCGATCAGGCCCCAGAAGGTGCCCAGCAGGCCCAGGATGACCAGGGTGCCGATCAGGTAGCGGGAGATATCGCGCGATTCATCCAGCCGCGAACTGATCGAATCCAGCAGCGATCGCAGTGACATGGTCGACAGGCTGACCCGGCCCTTCTTTTCCTGCAGCATGGTCGCCAGCGGGGAAAGCATGGACGGCGCGGTCTGGATCGACAGGCTGGGGTCATTGCGGCGGAAGGATTCCACCCAGCGCACGGCCGGGCGCAGCAGCAGGACCTGCCGGATGACGTAGATGATGCCGATCAGCAGCACGCCCAGGATCAAGCCGTTCAGGACCGGGTTGGTCATGAAGATGCCGATCAGCGCCTCGTGCAGCGCCGCGATGACACCAAGGACCGCGACAAGGAAGATCGCGATGCGGGTCAGATAGACTGAAGGCTGGACCATGCGCTACCTGCTTTCGATGGAGAGATCGACGCGATTGCCGGGGCCGCCGTCGTTCGGCGGACCAAGCGCACGCAGCACGATACGGAAACTCTGAACGCCTTCATCCAGCAACGCGCGGCGCACGTTCTGCCCCCGGCGCAGCGACAGGCGCCGCTTCCAGTCCTGGGTCTCGGTTTCGCTGTCGGCGAAGGCCTTCACCCCGACGCGATCATTGGTGCCCTTCAGGCGGGCCGCGATCTCGCGCACCGCGGCACGCCCCTTGTCATCCAGTTCCTCGGCCGCGCCCGCGAAGAGCACACGGGTCACATTGGCGGCCGTTGCCGCTGTCGCCGCGGGGGCCACGGTTGCAACCTGCTGCGTCGGTGCCGCCGGTTCGGCGGCGGGCGTCGGCGGTGCGACGGGTGCCGGGGCCGCTGCCGGGGCTGTCACCGCCGCCGGGGCGACGGGACGAATGACCTTCGGGGCGCTGGGCGTGGTCGGCGCGGGGGACGGGGTTGCGGCGAAGGACGGCACCGAAACGCTCGGTGCAGTTGCCACGGGTGCCGCAGCCGCGGGGGCTGACGGGGCGACGGCCGGGACCGTGACAGCGGGGGCGGTCGGACGCGTGGGTGTCGCGGATGCCCCTGGCGGAGTCAGTACCGGTGCGCGATCGGCGCGCGGCGGTGCCGCAGGCTGCACCAGTACGGGCGCAACGGGGCGGGCAGCAAGGGCCGGTGCAGGCACGGCCGCGACCGGGGCACGCGATGCGCTTGTCCCCGGCGGGACCAGGCGCACGGGACTGTCGGAACGGTTGAAGGGCAGACGGTACCGCTGCGGTCCCGGGGAACCGGCAGGCAGCAGACCACCGGCACCGGGCAGCGTCACGGTCACCTGGCCCGCACCTGCAGTGTCGGGATTGGCAAAGTCGGGATTGATCCAGACGGACGACTGCTGTGCCATTGCCGGTTGCGGCAATGCCAACAACGACAGACAGGCGAGAAAGCCCGCCATCACGCCCGTTTCAGGCCTGCGCCTGCGGTTCCTGCAGGTTGCCAAGATTACTGCCCTCCAGCCCTGTTTGGGCGGACCTTACTGCATCAGCGGCGTAGATCAAAACCCGGCTTTCATCGCCTGTCGGGGCTATGACACGCCGGGCCGTTGCCGATGCTGTGGAATCGGTGTGGCGAAAATCGGGCGTCGCAAAGGAAATCAGGCCGGCTTGCGCTTTGCCGCGTCCTTGAGCGCCTGCAACAGCGGCTGCTGCATCTGCCCGTTGCCCGCAACGATGCTGCCGGTCTGCAGCATCTTGCGACCGCCATTCAGGTCCGTGACCATGCCGCCGGCTTCTCGCACGATGACGATCCCGGCCGCCATGTCCCAGGACTTCAGACCCCGTTCCCAGAAGCCTTCGAACCGGCCCGCCGCGACATAGGCGAGGTCCAGCGAGGCAACGCCGAGGCGACGGATGCCCGCAACCCGGCCGGTCAGTTCCTGCATCTCGCGATGGAAGGCGGGATGGCCGTCCTTGCCGATGTGCGGAATACCGGTGCCAAAGACCGATTCATCCATCCGCGTCCGGCCCGAAACCCGCAGCCGCTTGTCGTTGACAAAGGCCCCACGGCCCTTCTCGGCGAAAAACATCTCGGCGCGCGTCGGTTCCAGGATCATGCCCGCAACCAGTTCACCATGCTGCTGCAGGGCGACGGAAACGGCGAAATGCGGGATGCCGTGCAGGAAATTCGTGGTGCCATCCAGCGGATCGATGATCCAGAAGCTCTCGGGGTCCTCCCCCTTCACTTCGCCGCTTTCTTCCATCACGAAGCCGAAATCGGGGCGCGCACGCTGCAATTCTTCGCGCAGGATACGCTCCGCCTGCAGCCGGTTGAGCCAGCCGAGGAACATTTCCTCGGAATCGATACAGTCGCTGAACCCGGCCTGGCGGATACGGATGGTCGACAGGATCACGTCGTTGGGGCGGCTGCCATAGCCCAGCGAATAGTCGATGAACGACCAGGACGGCACCAGTTCGGCCAGGGTGGTCGGCCGCAGGTCATGGCGCGCCACGATGCGTTGCCAGACCGCTTCCTTGTCCGCCATGGACCGGGTCAGACTGTGTGGGTGCGGCACATCGGTCGGCATGGCGAAACAGTCCGCAATGCGCTGCCAGAAATGCGCGAAGG
>CAJYBQ010000365.1 GCA_913064755.1 uncultured Alphaproteobacteria bacterium | reverse complement strand
TGCCGGATGCCCTCGAATCGCCCCCCGGGCCCGCCGCCGGCGACGATCTGCGCATCCAGCACTGCGCCGGCCTTGCTGCCCCGGGTCAGGTCGGCGGTGCCGATGATCCCGGCGGCGACCTGTGTCCTGCCGTATTCTCCGGATGCGGTCATTGCTGCGATACCGTTGACGAATTCGGTTTCGCCGACACAGCGCATGTGTTTCGGTCCCGTCTTGCGGTACATCGCGCCGCATTCGATGAACACGGTGGAAACGATGTTATGGCCGCTGTCCAGGTCTTCCAGGATGTCGTCCAGCAGGCTGGTCAGGCGCAGGCTTTCGTCATGGATGATGCCCATGAACCGCTTGGCCTGTTCGGCGGGCATCTCGTCGGCCTTCAGCAAGGCCTCGGCGAATGACCGGATGGAGGTCATGGGCGTGCGCAATTCGTGGCTCACCTGGCTGAGGAAATCGTCCTTCTCGTTGTCCAGCCGCATCAGGCGCTGATTGGCCTGGCGCAACTGCGCCGCGGTCTGGTGCAGGGCGCGGGAATTCGCCTCCAGGGCCTGGCTGTATTCGATGACCTGCTGCGTCTCGTCGACCATGCGGATGATCTCGTCGAAGCTGATGGTTTCGCCCGATACGACCTCCGAGATCATGACGCGGGCGGAGGCCGCGCCGACGTTGCCGCCGATCTGCCGTTCCAGGTGGGTGATGAAGGCGGTATCGGCAACGGGCACACCGTCGTCGCGACCCTGTCGCAGGGCAAAGTCGCGGAACAGGCGGTCGGCCTTGTCGCCGCCCAGGATCCGGCGCGACAGCAGGCGCAGGTCATCGATGGTGGCAGAGCGGACGAGCGCGCGGGATTCGTCGCCCGGCGTGTTGCGGAAGGCATCGACGAACAGGGCGCTCTGCAGCCGTTCCAGCGGGGCCAGTTCGCTGAACAGCGACCCGGCGATCAGCAGGGCGGTATTCGCCGTCAGGCTCCAGACGATCGCATGCACCAGCGGATCGAAACCGGTCAGGCCGAACAGGGCCTCGGGGCGCAGCATCTCCCACCCGAACAGGCCGTGGGTCACGATGTCGGCGAAGACCCTCCCCTCCTCCGTCAGGCTGGGCAGCAACAGGGTATAGACCCAGAGCAGCACGCCGCCGATCAGCCCCAGTTTCGCCCCCCGGGCGCTGGCCTGCCGCCAGTAGAGACCGGCCAGCAGGCTGGGCAGGAACTGCGCCACGCCCGCGAAGGCGATCAGGCCCATGGAGGCCAGCGCCTCCGTCTGTGCGCTGAGGCGGTAATAGACGAGGCCGAGGAACAGGATCAGCAGGATGGAGAACCGGCGGCTGAACAGCATCAGCGTCTTCAGGTCGCCGCTGTCGTTCAGCCCCAGCCAGCGCAGGCGCAGGATCACCGGCATGACGATATGGTTCGAGATCATGATCGACAGCGCGATGCAGGCGACGATGACCATCGACGTGGCCGACGACAGTCCGCCGATGAAGGCGAACAGCGCCAGCATTTCCTGGTTTCCGGCCATCGGCACGGTCAGCACGAACATGTCCGGGTTGGCCCCTTCGGGCAGGCGGGTCAGGCCGGCGGCGGCGATGGGCAGCACGAACAGGCAGATCAGCAGCAGGTAGGCCGGGAACAGCCAGCCCGCGGTCCGCAGGTGGGATTCGCGCGTGTTCTCGACCACCGTCACCTGGAACTCGCGCGGCAGGCAGATGATCGCGGTGGCCGACAGGAACGTCAGCACGGCCCAGCGGCTGCCGAAGACGTTCTCGTGTTCCAGCAGTCGCTTGCTCATCTCCTCGGTGAACAGGCTGTCCAGCCCGCCCAGCGAGAACACGACGTAGAGCCCGACCAGCAGCAGCGCCAGCAGCTTCACCAGTGCCTCGAACGCGATGGCGGCGACAACACCCGGGTTCTGTTCGTTGGCGTCCAGGTTGCGGGTGCCGAACAGGATGGTGAAGACGGCCATGCCGATCGCGACCCAGAGGGCGGCGTCGAAGCCCGAGCTGTCGCCGGACAGGTTGCCCAGCAGGTCGCCGCTGCCGCCGCTCACCACCTCGAAGCTGGTGGTCACCGCCTTCAGTTGCAGCGCGATGTAGGGGGTGGTGCTGAAGACCGCGATCAGCGTGACAAGCACGGCGAGCGTGTTGCTCTTGCCATAGCGCGACGAGATCAGGTCGGCGATGGAGGATATCCGGTGGACATGCCCGATCCGCACCAGCTTCCGCAGCAGGTACCACCATCCGAGGAAGACCAGGGTCGGTCCCAGGTAGATCGTGATGAACTCCAGCCCGTTGCGGGCCGCCGAACCGACGGCACCATAGAAGGTCCAGGATGTGCAGTAGACGGAGATCGACAGGGTATAGAGCAGCGGCGAATTGCTGATCCAGCGACTGCCCCGGCGGCTCCACCTGTCGCTCAGGAAGGCCAGCAGGAACAGCAGCCCGACGTAGCAGAGCGAAATCGTGACGACCACGTCAGCAGTCAGCATCCGGCGCCTCCCGCGTCTGGGGTCGGGGATCCGGGGCCGGGCCGGGTGTCGGGCTGCCCGCGGTGTCGCTACCGGTGGCCAGGCGCCGTGACAGCAATGCCCCCAGCACGATCAGCAGGGTCCAGACCCCGAAGATGTACAGCAGGATGCCCGGGATACCGGCCAGCAGGCGGGTGCTGAAGAAGATGTCCACGAACGGCGGCATGATCAGGATCAGGCCGAAGAAGGGCAGGATGAAGGCCGCGTCACGCAGTTTCTGTCGGGGCATCAACGCGGCCCGCCCATCATCGACGCGCCAGTTTCAGGACACTGTCCACGACTTCCTGGTTGGAAAACGGCTTGGTGATGAAGACGTCAACGCCGAGCGATTCAGCAACCTTGCGGTCGCGTTCCTGCCCCTTCGCCGTCAGCATGACGACGGGCAGGCCGGCGTTGGACTTGCTGGCGCGCACCGCTTTTAGCACCTCGTATCCATCCCTCTTCGGCAGCATGAGGTCGAGCAGCAGGACGTCCGGTGGATCCCGCCTGATCTCTGCTATTGCCGCTTCCCCGTCGCGCACGGACCGGATGTCACAGCCGGCCCTTTCCAGCACGAAAGTCAGCAACTCCACGATGTTCGGCTCATCCTCCGCGATCAGGATGCGCCCTCGGACATGATCTGTCCCACCACTGGCCACAGCGGTCCCCCCCCTGGTCGTCCGGCCATCATTGAACAGTGCCCGGATCGTCTTGGAATGACAGTGTAAAGCAAATCTGATCGCGGTGTACCGGCTTCGGTGGCTGGTCGTTCTGCAGCGCCGGACCGGGTCACGGGGCGACCAGTCCCGGGTCAGCGCGCCCCCAGGATCGATTCCTCGCCCCGGTGCAGGCAATCGGTGCGCGCGCAGAGCCGACAGTTCGGGCCCACGGGGGTCGCCATCTGCCGTGCCGCGAAATCAAGGCCATCTGCATAGACGGTCTGGTCGGCATGCACGACATCGCAGGCCAGCATCACCGCGTGCAGGAAGGGGGCCTCGTGAAACAGGGCCGGTTCGTGCCGCACGGTGCGGCCGATGAACAGGAAGCGGCTGCCGTTCGGAAACTCGGCCAGCTGGCGGATCACCCGGTCCGGGGTCTGGAAGGCGCCGTAGAGCGGCCACAGCGGGCAGCCGTTGCCGCCGCGCGGGATCGGCAGGCCCGCGATGGGAAACCGCTTGCTGATATGGCCGGACGGATCGGCGCGCAGGAACCCGAACGGTATGCCCTCCGACCCGGGCTTGCGGAGCGATACCAGCCGCTGGCAGATCTGTTCCACGCTGGCGGAATACCGCTGGCGCAGCAGTTCGACGTCATAGCGATGGCGGACCGCGTCCTCCAGGAAGGTCTCGTAGGGAAACAGGGCGGCGGCGGCGAGCCAGCTTGCCATGGCGCCGCGTGCCCGACGCCGGGCCTCGTCACTGGTCAGCAGTTCGTCGTCCGCCACCTCCGCGATCAGCTCCGGCGCCATCAGCTGGCTTGCCAGCCGGGCAAGCTGGAACTGCCGCGTCGATGGCGGTGCATTGTCCAGGAAGGTCAGGACCTTCTCGGTCGCGTCGTAATGGCTGTGGTTGCGGAAGCGGCTCAGGTCGGCCTCCACCGGGGACCGGTTGAACCCGGATGACGGTGACAGGCACGCAGCTGAGCCCCCGCCCCAGGAGATCGGACAGCCGCGCCAAGGACCCCCCGACGCAGCGACGCCCGCCTCGCCCGGCTGATGACCTTGCATCCCAAGAAAAGCGGCCTGTCGCTCGGCAGGACCCTGGGTCTGCTCGATAAACTTGGCCGGCCACAGGATCGCCTGCCGCCGGTTGTTCATGTCGCCGGCACCAATGGCAAGGGATCGCTTATCGCCTTCCTGCGGGCCATTCTGGAAGCTGCCGGAAAACGCG
>CAJYBQ010000364.1 GCA_913064755.1 uncultured Alphaproteobacteria bacterium | reverse complement strand
AGCCAGTTGTGGGTCGAGTACATGCGCTGCTGCGCCACGGACGGGTCGGCGAACTGGCGGTTCGCCATCCCCTTGACGTCGCCGCCGGCGGAGAACGCGCGGCCCTGGCCGGAGATGATCAGCGCCTTGACCTCGGTATTGCCCTGCACCTGGTCGAGCATGGCAACGAAGTCGTTCCGCAGGTCTTCGGTCAGCGGGTTCATGATATCGCCGCGGGTCATGGTGAAACGCGCGATGCCGTCATCGCCGATCGCGAAGTCCGTCGCCTTGAATTCGTGTGTCATCTGGATGTCCTCCCCATTAGCATCCCTGCATTCTGCCCGCGACACCGGGCCAGTGTCACCTGCTGCATGTTGCATGGCGGACTAGGAGAAAATGGAGACCATGACAGTCGATACCCGAAATCCCCTGCACAATCCGTTTCGCGGCCATGGCCTGCCCCCTGCCGTCCTGTCTGATGGCAGCATGGCGGACGGCGAGATCGTGACCGACGGGACCGCCGCAAATGCGCTGTTCGCACTCTGTCCGGCCGCACATCGGACGCCGCTGGAAACCCGTCCTGACCTGGCGGAGGCGCTGGGCATCGGCGCTCTCTGGCTGAAGGACGAACGCTCCCGAATGGGGCTCGGCAGCTTCAAGGCGCTGGGTGCAGCCTTCGCCATCGCGCGCGCGGCCGATGCGGCTGTCCGGTCCGGCGCGGCGGGCAGCCATGACACGGCGCTGAACGGACAGACCTACGTCTGTGCCAGCGCCGGCAACCACGGCCTTTCCATGGCGGCGGGGGCCGCATTGTTCGGTGCCGACGCGGTTGTCCTGCTGTCGCAGACCGTGCCGGAGAACTTCGCCGAACGGCTGCGGGGCAAGGGTGCCAGCGTCATCCGCCATGGCAGCACCTACGAGGAAAGCATGGCCGAGGCGGTGCGCCTTGCCGCCGCGAAGGGCTGGAACCTGCTGTCCGACAGCAGCTGGGTCGGCTACGACGCCCCGGCCCGCGACGTGATGGAGGGGTACCTGATCATGGGCGCGGAAGCCGCGCGCCAGGTACCGGAGCCCCCCACACATATCTTCCTTCAGGCAGGGGTCGGCGGCATGGCAGCGGCCGCCGCTGCCGCGGCACGCACCGCCTGGGGGGATGCCCCGAACATCATCGTGGTGGAACCCGACCGCGCGCCTGCCCTGCTGGAAAGCATCCGCGCCGGACGGCCGGTGGTGACATCCGGGGACGTGTCGAACATGGGCCGCCTCGACTGCAAGGAACCGTCACACCTGGCCTTGAAGTATCTCGCGAAGGCGGCGGACCGGTTCATGCTGGTGTCAGACGCGGAGGCCAGCGAGACAACTGGCTGGCTGGCGGCGGCGGGCATCGCGTCCAGCCCGTCGGGCACCGGCGGCGTCACCGGCCTGCGACGGGCGATGAAAACGCCTGAAGCCTTCGGACTGGAAGGCACGTCACGTGTGCTGGTGATCATTTCCGAAGGGGCCGCCGATGACTGAGCAGGATTTCCCCCCGGAGGAGTTCGCGGAGCGGCTGGGACGCGCCCAGCGGGCCATGCACACGGACGGGCTGGATGCCCTGTTCCTGACCACGGAAGCCGAAGTGAGATATTTCACCGGCTTTCGGACTCTTTTCTGGCAAAGCCCGACCCGGCCCTGGTTCCTGGTCGTGCCCGCCACTGGCCGCCCCATCGCCATCATCCCGGAGATCGGCGCGGCCCTGATGGCCGAAACCTGGATCGACGACATCAGAAGCTGGTCGTCCCCACATGCCAGCGACGACGGCATCGGCATGCTGGCGGACGTGCTGCGACCGTTCAGCCGGGTCGGCATGCCGATGGGGCGGGAAAGCAGCCTGCGCATGCCCCTGGGTGACCTGCACCGCCTGCAGGACACGCTGGACACCGTCGAACTGGTCGATTGCACGCCCTTGATGCGCGACCTGCGGGTGATCAAGTCGGAACGCGAGATCGCCATCCTGCGCCGGATATGTTCCATCGCCTCCGACGCCTTCGACCATGCGCCGGACCTGTTCCGCGTCGGCCAGCCCCTGGTGGAGGCCTTTCGCGCCTTCCGCATCGACCTGTTGCGCTGCGGTGCGGACGATGTGCCCTACCTGGTCGGCGGGGCCGGACCGGGCGGCTATCCCGATGTCATCTCGCCCCCCGGCTTGACACCCCTGCGCCCCGGGGATGTCCTGATGCTCGACACCGGCGCGACCCTGCAGGGGTATCATTGCGACTTCGACCGGAACTTTGCCTTCGGCCATGCGGATGCCGATGCCCGCGCGGCCTACCGTACCCTGCACCGGGCGACGGATGCGGCCCTGGCCATGGCCCGCCCGGGGGTCACCTGCGCGGACATGCACGCGGCGATGCAGGCCGTCATCGGCCAGGATACCGGCGATGTCGGGCGCTATGGCCACGGGCTTGGCATGCAGTTGACCGAGCACCCCTCCATCATCGGCTTCGACCGGACCGTGATGCGCGAGGGCATGGTGATGACCCTGGAACCCAGCATGCAGATCGCCGAGGGCCGTATCATGGTGCACGAGGAGAACATGGTGATCCGGGACGGTGCGCCGGAGCTGCTCTCCCGCCGAGCGGCGCCTGAACTGCCCGTCATCGGAGCAGGGGCATGAGCCTGCCCTTCGAACAGGACGGCGGGGCCGGGGCGAACGCCCGATGCGGCCTGATCGTGCTGCAGAACGACGAGACCATGGAACCGGAACTGGCACCGCTGTTCGGCGGCCCGGGCATTGCCCCCTACCACAGCCGCATTCCCAGCGCGCTCGCGGTGACGCCCGAGACGCTGATGACCATGAAGGCCGAACTGCCCGCCGTGGCCCGACTGCTGCCCGCGGCCACCCCCCTGAACGTGGTCGGCTATGGCTGCACGTCCGGTGCAACGATCATCGGCCAGTCGACCGTCAGTGACCTGATAAGGCAGTGCCATCCCACCGCCCTGACCACCGACCCGATCACGGCGGTCGTGGCCGCAACGGCGCGGCTGAACCTGCGGCGCATCGGCTTCATCACGCCCTATGTCGCCGAGGTATCCACCGCCATGCGGGAACTGCTGCAGAGCCATGGCCTGGAGATCACCGCCTTCGCATCCTTCGCCCAGGCAGAGGAGGCAACGGTCGCCCGCATCACGGAACGGAGCCTGCTGGATGCCATCTGCCGCATGGCGGCGGAATCGCCGGGGTCGGAAGCGATTTTCGTGTCCTGCACCAACCTGCGCAGCTTCCGTATCATTGCCGAGGCGGAGCGGTTGACGGGCAAACCTGTGCTCAGCAGCAACCTGGTGCTGGGCTGGCACATGCTGGAACTTGCCGGTGCAAGGGCCCCGGACGGCACGCCGGGAATGCTTTTCGACCAATGACGTGCGGATAAGTGGGGGTTTTGTCGCATTGGTCGCCCGCTTCGCGCTATGTAGAGACAGCTTCTCATCCACAATGCATTCGTCACCGGGACCAAGCCGCAACATGGAACAGGTCAATATCGTCACCCTGAAGTGGGGCGACCGCTATCCGGCGCTGTTCGTGAACCGGCTGCACCGTGCCGTGGCGCGCAATCTCGACCGACCGTTCCGGTTCCTGTGTTTTACGGAAGACCCGAGCGGCCTGGATGCGGGGATCGAGGCCTTTCCCCTGCCCGACATCGAGATGCCGGAGAAGTATTACTACACCCCGTGGATGAAGCTCGGCCTGTTCAAGACCGGCATGGGCAACATGGTCGGGGAGTGCCTGTTTCTCGACCTCGATCTGCTGATCATCGACAATATCGACTGCTTCTTCGAGTACCTGCCGGGCAAGCGCTGCATCATCCACAACTGGATTCAGCGCCACCACGTCTTCAAGACGCGTCCCGACGTCGGCAATTCGTCCGTGTTCCGCTGGACCGCCGGTTCGACCCAGTACATCGTGGACAAGTTCTACGCGGAGCGGGAATGGGCGCTGGCAAACTTCCGCCCGCCGCAGACCTATCTGACCTACGGCCTGGGAGAGAAGCACTTCTGGCCCGCCGAATGGGCCACCAGCTTCAAGCGGCACGCCATCCCGATGTTTCCGCTGAACCTGTTCCGGACCCCGCAGATTCCCCCCGGAACCCGCATCCTGGTGTTCCACGGGCTGCCCGACCCCGACCAGGCCCTGGTCGGGTTTCGTCCCGAGGGCAAGCCACACCGCCGGACCCGTCCCGCACCGTGGATCGCGGATTACTGGGATGACGGGCCGGTGCCCGCGCCACATACCGCCGCCGCGAAGGACGGGACGTCGGGCACCAGCGGTGCAGCATGATCAGACGGGTCAAACGCGCGCTGGGGATCGAGTTATCGGCTAAGGCGCTGGCCCGCAACCCGGCGATCTACCTGCGCCAGTGGCGGCTGTCCAACC
>CAJYBQ010000363.1 GCA_913064755.1 uncultured Alphaproteobacteria bacterium | reverse complement strand
CCTGCCCGTCCTTCCCGTCTCTCCGCCTGGGTCTGCTCACGCCGAGGTGCTTAAATCTTTAGAGCATAACCGCACCTGCCCTCCAAGGCCCGAAGGTCGCATGTTGCCCGTGCATCGGTTTGGCTATACTGCACCGCATGACAGACATTCATGCTCGGGTACTTATAGTTGGTGGCGGGCTGGTCGGGCTCAGCCTTGCGGTGGCGCTGGGCCGGGCCGGGATCGCGACCGTCATCGTGGATCGCGAAGCCCCGGCCGATCATGTCGCGCCGCCGTTCGACGGGCGCGCCTGTGCGAGCGCGGCGGCGAGCTGGCGCATGCTTGACCGCCTGGGCATCGCCGGGCGGATCGAGGACGTGCAGCCGATCAACCAGATTCGCGTCTCGGACGGCAATGCCCCCCTGTTCCTGCACTACGACCATCGGGAAGTCGGCGAGGATCCGCTGGGCCGGATGGTGGAGAACCGGTTCACCCGGCGGGCGCTGTTCGCGACGGTGGCCGAACTGGATTGCGTCACCCTGAAGGCCCCGGTGACCGTGGGACGGATGAAACGTTCCACCGCCGGGGTCGAGGCGGTGTTGAGCGACGGCGACATCGTCAGGGCCGAACTCTGCGTCGCGGCCGACGGACGCATGTCGCGGCTGCGCCAGGACGCGGGGATCGAAAGCCTGCAATGGCGCTACCCCCAGGACGGCATCGTCTGCACCATCGCGCACGAGCTGGATCACCATGGCATCGCGCATGAGCGGTTCCTGCCCGCCGGGCCCTTCGCGATCCTGCCGCTGACCGGCAAGCGGGCGTCCCTGGTCTGGACCGAGCGCAGTGATCTCGCACCGGATTTCATGGCCTTGCCGGAGGCTGATTTCACGTCGGAGATCCAGCGCCGGGTGGGCGATTTCCTGGGTCCGGTGAAGGTGATCGGCGACCGGTTCCGCTATCCGCTCAGTCTTGTCCTGGCGCATGCCTTCCGCGCCGACCGGCTGGCGCTGGTGGGCGACGCGGCGCATGGCATCCACCCCATCGCCGGGCAGGGTTTCAACCTGGGACTGCGCGATGTCGCGGCGCTGGCCGAATGCCTGGCGGAGGCGTCGCAACTCGGCCTCGACCTGGGCGATGCCGGGGTGCTGGAGCAATACGAGCGCTGGCGGCGTACGGATTCCGTGGCGCTCACCGCCGTGACGGACATTCTCAACCGCGTGTTCTCCAACGACCTGCCACCGGTGAAACTGGCGCGGGACCTGGGGTTGGCCGCGGTGCACCGTTCGGGACCGCTGCGCCGTTTCTTCATGCGCCATGCCATGGGCGATGTCGGCGACCGCCCACGCCTGTTGAGGACCTGAAGCGATGACCGATTACATCGACGGCTATTGCGAGCGGCTGGCCCCGGGCCTGCTGGGAGAGCCGCTGAACGCGATCACCAACGCCGCCTTCATGATCGCGGCCATATGGATCTGGCAGATCGCCCGGCGGAACGGTCGGGACGGCAACTGGATGCTGCGCACGCTGGTCATCATGCTGTTCGCGACCGGGTTCTGCAGCCTGGTCTTCCACACCTATGCCAACATGATCGGCGCTGTCCTGGATACGGTGGCCCTGACGCTCTGCCTGCTGGCCGCGATACTGTTCAGTGCGCGGGCCTGGCTGCGACAGCCCTGGTGGATGGCCGCCCTCTGGCCCGTCGGCATGATCGCCGCTTCCATCGCCATGGGGGCCATCGTGCCGGTCGGTGGTGCCGCCTACCGCGGCCCCTTCGTCACCGGCGGCCTGCTGGCCTTCCTGCTGTTGAGCCGCCAGCACCCTGCCGGGCGCGACGTCGCCATCGCCATCTGCTGCTTCGTGCCATCCTTCATCTTCCGCACCATCGATGCGCCGATCTGCGATGCGTTCCCCGCCGGCACGCATTTCCTGTGGCACCTGCTGAATGCCTGCGTGCTGGGATTTGCCATACGGCCCTTCGCCCGGCTGGACACCGACCCGGCGATGCAGCGGTGATCCCGTGACCGGCCCCGCATCAGGGCGAACCGGCGCGGATTTCATCTTCAATAGGAATGCTCTAGAACAGGCGATGCAGACGGGGCGGGGGAGGCCACGCATGAAACTGATCAATCCACCGGAATGGAAGCGCCCCAAGGGGTATGCCAACGGCGTGGTGGCGCGCGGCACCATGGTGTTCATCGCCGGTCAGATCGGCTGGACGGGGGAGGAAGTGTTCGAGACCGATGACTTCGCCGGCCAGGCGCGCCAGGCCTTCGCCAATACGCTGCGCGTGCTGCAGGAAGCCGGCGCCGAGCCCGAACACATCGCCCGCATGACCTGGTACGTCACCAGCAAGCACGAATACCTGGATGCCGTGCGCGACGTCGGCCAGGCATTCCGAGACACCTTCGGGAAGCATTTCCCGGCCATGGCGGTTGTCGAGGTGACCGCCCTGATGGAAGACCGCGCCAAGATCGAAATCGAGACCACGGCGGTGATCCCCGACTGATCCCGTCCCATGATGCAGGAGCCTGAAGGCATGAACGCACCAAGCAAGACCAAAGCCGCTTTCAACTGGGAAGACCCTTTCGATCTGGACAGCCAGCTGTCGGAAGAGGAACGCATGGTCCGCGACACCGCGCGCGACTATGCCAATGACAAGCTGATGCCCCGGGTGATCGAGGCGTTTCGCGAGGAGAAGACCGACCGCAGCATCTTCCGCGAGATGGGCGAACTCGGCCTGCTCGGCCCGACCATCGACGGCTATGGCTGTGCCGGTGTGAACTACACGACCTATGGCCTGATCGCCCGCGAGGTGGAGCGGATCGACAGCGGCTATCGTTCGATGATGAGCGTGCAGTCATCGCTGGTCATGCACCCGATCTATGCCTATGGCGACGAGGCACAGCGGGAGAAGTACCTGCCCAAGCTGGCGTCCGGTGAATGGGTCGGCTGCTTCGGCCTGACCGAACCCGACCATGGTTCCGATCCGGGCGGCATGAAGACCCGCGCGAAGTCCGTCGACGGCGGCTATCGGGTCAGCGGCGCAAAGATGTGGATTTCCAACGCCCCCATCGCCGACGTCTTCGTGGTCTGGGCCAAGACCGACGACGACAAGATCCGCGGCTTCGTGCTGGAGAAGGGCATGGAAGGCCTGTCGGCGCCGAAGATCGAGGGCAAGCTGTCGCTGCGTGCCTCCATCACCGGCGAGATCGTCATGGACAACGTGTTTGTCCCGGCGGAGAACCTGCTGCCCAACATCAGCGGTCTCGGCGGTCCCTTCGGCTGCCTGAACAACGCCCGTTTCGGCATCGCCTGGGGTGCCCTGGGTGCAGCCGAATTCTGCTGGCACGCGGCCCGCACCTACACCATGGACCGCAAGCAGTTTGGTCGTCCGCTGGCCCAGAACCAGCTGATCCAGAAGAAACTGGCGGACATGCAGACCGAGATCGCCCTCGGCCTGCAAGGCTGCCTGGCCGTCGGCCGGATGAAGGATGCCGGGGCCTGCCCGCCGGAATCCATCTCCATCATCAAGCGGAATTCATGCGGCAAGGCCCTCGACATCGCCCGCGTTGCCCGTGACATGCACGGCGGCAACGGCATTCACGAGGAATATCACGTGATGCGCCACCTGATGAACCTGGAGACCGTGAACACCTACGAAGGCACCCACGACGTCCACGCGCTGATCCTGGGCCGCGCCCAGACCGGCCTGCAGGCGTTCTTCTGAGCCGACGGATACCATGATGCCCCGGCGGCAGGTTCCGGACAGACCGGGGCCGGCCGCCGGGGCTCCACGGGTCGATTTCCCAATTCAAGGACAACCGCAATGGCCACGCATCCGAAGCGCACCCCCAGGGAACTGATGGAAGCCTACCTGACGGAAGTCGTGATCAACGGGCGCCTCGAACTGATCGACGAACTGGCGCAGCCGGACATGGTGGACGAGGCCAACCAGGCCTTCAACGGCCCACCGGGTCGCGCCGGACTGGTGGCCCATGCCAAGGGGTTCCGCCGCAACATCAGCGATCTGAAGGTCTCCATCGACCAGCTCGTCGCCGGCGAAGATGACGTCATGGCCCGGTGGTCCTTCACCGGCAGGCTTGTCGGCCCCTGGCTCGGCAGCACCCCGACGGGTGAGGAGGTTTCCTGCACCGCGTTCAGCTTCTTCCGGATCAGGGACGGCCTGATCGACCATTACCGCGTCTGGTTGCATGCCATGCTGGATGAACCTGTCGTGTTCGATTCGGCCAATCCCGTGCTGGCGCGCCGCAAGGCCTGAACAGGCCTTGCGTGCGGAGCCGGAAGTGCCGGATGACGACGGGGCCAACAGCGGGCCGGTCGACTGGAACCCTTGTGCAGACACACTGGAAGGAGCCCCGACATGGCCGAGAAACTGGGATTGAACGAAGCCCGCATCATCGT
>CAJYBQ010000362.1 GCA_913064755.1 uncultured Alphaproteobacteria bacterium | reverse complement strand
CCGGTGTCGGGTGCATCGAACAGCGCGATCGGCGAATCGATGCAGATTGCCAGCGCCAGGCTGAAGAACATGCACCCGAAGGCATCCAGCTGGGTCTGCCGCGCCAGCATCTTCAGCTGCTGGCGTTCAACGGCCGGTCGGTCGATCAGCAGGGGCCCGAAGAACCGCCGCAGCCTGTTGATACGCGTGCGTATCGGCTGCCATGCGCGACGGGCGTTCATGGGGCCTTCACCTGTTCCAGCCTGGCCGACGGGATCGTCATCGTCACGTTGGTGCCGAGACCGATCTCGCTCTCGATGCGCAGCGAACCGCCGTGCAGTTCCAGCATCTCCCGCGCTACGGCCACCCCCCGCCCGTTGCCGGGACCGTGGCTGCTGGTCACATCGTTGCGTTTTCTCTTCTGAAACGGATCGGCGATCTGGGCCAGGTCGTCGGGCGTGATGCCCATGCCCTCGTCCTGGATGGACAGCACCAGCGTGTCATTGGGGCGGGAGGCAGCCTGCAGCAGCACGTGTCCGCCCGGATCGCTGAAACGGATGGCGTTGGTCCCGATGTTGACCAGCACCTGCACCATGCGGATCTGGTCCAGGTTTGCCGTCAGGCCGGGTTCCATTCTGACGATGAACTGAACCCTGCTCTCTTCGGCAAGCTGCGCCAGTGCCGATCTCGTCTCATCGAACAGTTCGGCGATGGAAACCCTGGTCCGGTTGATCTGCATCCGCTCGTGCTGGGCGCTTGAAAGGTCGAGCAGGTCGTTGACCAGCCGCAGCAGGTGATTGCCGCTGCGGGCGATGTCGCGGGCATATTCGTCGTAGCGGTCCGATCCCAGTGGCCCGCTGATCCTGTGAACCATCAGTTCGGCAAAGCCGATGATCGCGTTCAGCGGCGTGCGCAGTTCATGGCTCATGGACGCGAAGAACCGGGACCGGGCGCGGCCTTCCGCAACGGCTGCCGCGCGGGCGATCTCCAGTTCGTCGGCCAGGCATTCGAGTTCCATGCCGCGCCTCAGGCTGACGCCAAGCCGACGGTTCGCATCATATCCGAGCACCAGCAGGTAGATGCCGAACATCGGGAAGATGATGCGCGTGATGGTGGCCAGTTCGGAACCCTGGTGCCAGAGCAGGATCTCGCAGAAGACGGTGACCGTGATCGACGTGGTGATGAAGGTCAGAAGGTGAGCGCCCAGGTTGACCAGGTAGGTGGTCAGGTGGGCCACGATGACGATCAGCACGAATGCCTGGGTCGCAACGCTGCCATCGGTCCAGCCGAACAGCAGCAGCAGCGACCAGAGGATGCCGTTGGCGCCGTAGAGGACGAAGAAGACAAGGCGCCAGTACCGCAGGGGAAAGGTTGCCGGATCACGCCACAGCAGGGACTGCCCGGTCAGGAACATGACCGGTGACAGCACGACGAACATCGCGAACCAGGTCGTGGCCTCGGCGCTGGATGCCTCGGTGCCGAGCATGGACGGCAGGCCGATGGACAGGGAAATGAAGCCGCCGAAGACGACACGCGTGATGGCGTCGACCCTGATCTGCCGCGCCATCATCAGGATCTGCTTGCGTTCCACGTCCGGGTGATCGATCAACGCGTCGCGTATCGCCGCCCAGCGCCGCGAAGGTCCGCCGCTGTCTTCCGATGCTGTATCCATGGCACTCATGCCTGGATGATAGACGCGGCTTCCAAAAGAAATCGTAAATGAAAGCGGGTAGATACCCGGAACTGGTGCTTGTTTCAGGCGGCCGTCATGCCGATGCGTTCGTCGCGGCGACGCAGCCAGCGGACGACAGGGATGGCCAATGCGACCATCCAGAGCTTGCCGATGATCTGACCGGCGATGAAGTCCAGGTTGCCGAAAGCGAGATACAGGAAGAACACGCTGTCGACGACCAGCCCGACGATGCTTGACAGCACCACGGCCAGGACCAGGCGCTTTCGCTGCAGGGGCGTGTAGACGGCCATGTCGGCCGCTTCAGCCAGGAAGAAGGCAAAGGCCGAGGCAAAGACCAGGGCAGGCGGCGCGACCAGGCCGGACAGGACCGCACCCGCGACAATCGCCCCGAACGCCCAGCCGGCACCGAGCCTGCGTTGCACCATGTCGCGCAGCACCAGTGCCAGGCCGATCATGATGACCCCGCTGGGGGCATGGATGCCCGGTGCGACGGGAATCAGGCAGGGACCGTCTGGAATGCAGGCGGTACCGACGTTGCCGATCAGCCAGTTTGCCAGCGGAATGCAGAGCGTGAACCCCAGAAGGGCCAGCAGCCCTTCGTGGGATCGTCGACGGTCAATATCATCAATCGGCACGGGAATTCGTTCCTGCAATTCCTGGTCACGTGACTATCGGTCAGTTCGATAGGCCACATAGCCCCTTCGACGCAAGTCACATGCTGGACAATTGCCGCAGCCGGGGCCCCATTCGTGCCTTTTTCCAAGTTCCCCCAGGTAGCAGGAGAGGGTCTGGTCCCGCACCAGTTCGACCAGCGGAATGCCGCCCAGCATCTCCGCGAGGTGCCAGGTTGCGGCCTTGTCGCGCCACATCAACGGCGTGTCCAGCACGAAGCGCCGGTCCATCCCCAGCCCCAGCGCCACCTGCAGTGCCTTGATCGTGTCGTCACGGCAATCGGGGTAGCCGGAAAAGTCCGTTTCGCACATGCCGCCAACGATGTGCCGCAGGCCCCGGCGATAGGCGACGGTGGCTGCAAAGGTCAGGAACACCAGGTTGCGGCCGGGCACGAAGGTGTTCGGCAGCCCGTCTTCGCGCATCGCGATCTCGGTATCCCGTGTCAGGGCGGTTTCCGAAATCTGCCCCAGCAGGCCCAGGTCCAGCAGGTGATCGTCACCCAGCCGGCTGGCCCAGCGCGGGTTCATGGCGGCCATGGCAGCGCGCAGGTCGGCCCGCAGGTCCAGTTCCACGACATGGCGCTGACCGTAGTCGAAACCGATCGTCTCGACCTGTTCGAAGCGGTCCAGCGCCCATGCCAGGCAGGTGGCCGAGTCCTGGCCGCCCGAGAGCAGCACCAGTGCGCCGCCGCCCGGGTCCTCCCCGTGTGAATCACCCGTCATCCTCACCCTCCAGCATTTCGCGCAGGCGATAGAGCATGTCGTGCGCTTCGCGCGGGGTCATGTCGTCGGGGCGCAGGTCGGTCAGGGCGCTGCGCAGGCGCAGGTCTGACGGGCGGGCCTCCGGCGCCGTGGCCGCGGGGGCCGAGGCAAACAGCGGCAGATCGTCGGCAAAGCTCACCTTGCGTCGGCCACCGCCCTCCGCCTCCAGCCGTTTCAGCACCGCTTCGGCCCGCTTGATCACCGCCCTGGGCAGGCCTGCGAGACGGGCGACCTGCACGCCGTATGACCGGTCGGCGGCACCGGGGATGACCTGGTGCAGGAACCGGATGCTGCCCTTCCATTCCATCCCCCGCATGGTGCGGCAGGTGACCTGTTCCAGCCGCTCCGCCAGGGCCGTCAGTTCATGATAATGGGTGGCGAACAGCCCGCGCGATCGGTTGGTTTCATGCAGCGCCTCGACCGTGGCCCAGGCAATGGCCAGGCCGTCGTAGGTTGCGGTGCCGCGACCGATCTCGTCCAGGATCACCAGGCTGCGGTCGGTGGCCTGGTTGAGGATGGCCGCGGTCTCGACCATCTCCACCATGAAGGTGGATCGACCCCGCGCCAGGTCATCGGCCGCCCCGACGCGGCTGAACAGGCGATCCACCACCCCGATGCGGGCGGCGGCGGCGGGCACGAAGCTGCCCATCTGGGCCAGGATCGCGATCAGCGCGTTCTGGCGCAGGAAGGTGGACTTGCCGGCCATGTTGGGTCCGGTCAGCAGCCAGAGCCGCCCGGGCGACGTGCCGGCATCGTCGTCGCCGGAAACGGCGGCCGTCCGGTTTGCCGCGGGCCCGAGGTCACTGTCATTGGGCTGGAACCCGGCACCGTCATCGGCGGTGGCAAAGGCCTCCACCACCGGATGCCGTCCGGCGCTGATGGAAAACTCCAGCGATGCGTCGACCACGGGGCGACAGGAGTCCGCCTCCCGCGCCCGTTCGGCCAGGCCGGGGGCGGCATCCAGCGCGGCCAGCGCGCCAGCGGTCGCGGCAAGCGGTCCGGCGCGCTGCAACACGGCGTCGGCCAGCGCCGCGAAATGGCTTTCCTCCAGCGCCATGGCGCGGTCCCCGGCAGAGCGGATGCGGCCTTCCAGTTCACCCAGTTCGGTGGTGGTGAAACGCATCACCTGCGCCATGGTCTGGCGGTGGATGAAGCCGTCGCCCAGCTTCTCGGCATTGCGTTGCGCCACCTCGACGAACTAGCCGAGGACGTTGTTGTGCTTCACCTTCAGCGCGCTGACACCGGTCTCATCGGCGTAGCGCCTCTGCAGTGCCGCGATCAGGCGTCGTCTCCCGTC
>CAJYBQ010000361.1 GCA_913064755.1 uncultured Alphaproteobacteria bacterium | reverse complement strand
TCCGGGTAGTGCGGGTTCCTGTGGCCATGCGCGGCACAGCGACCGTGAAGCATGGTGTTGCAGAACATCATGTCGGGCCTGATCCGGACCAGGTTCGCGTGCTCCCCGATGCCATCCATGGCTTCGATCGCGGCCGAACTGCGTGCCAGGAACGATGCCTGGGAGATGGAGACGTCTTCCGGCGCCAGCCCGCTATTGGCCACATGGGTCTTCACCAGGCGCTGGGGCACGTGCCAGCTCATCTCCGGGACCGGGTAGACCAGTATGACCTTCCGACCGCTGTCCAGCATGGCACGGATCGAGTTCTGGTAAACGGCGGTCATGGCCGTGGTGTAATCCACCGTGGTGTCATCGGGCAGCCATTTCCAGCCCGGCCCCTTCTCCCGCCCGCCTTCATCGTTCTCGCTCGGCCAGCCAAGGATGTACCAGGGCCAGCGACCGGCCACCACCAGGGTGTCAGGCAGGTCCGTGCCGGGCAGCAGGGTGTCGAACAACCGGCCGCGCAGCCAGTTGCAGTTGACGGAGAATTCCATGTCATCGGGCACTTCCGCACCGGTCAGCGGGGTACAGCCGATGTAGGTATAGGCAAGGCCGGACACGGCTTTCTGCTTCGCCGCGGCATCGATCGCGTCGAACATCGTGGCGGCGTGGCTGTCGCCCAGCAGGGCGAAGGATGGCTCCGCATCCGTCGCACCGATCGGACAGCCCGCATTGGCGATGTCCTGCTGCTTGATGCGGTCCCAGCAGGCAGCCTGCTGCTGTTCCAGCTGGTAGCCTCCCATGACCGACACCTGCATGATGTGCGGATCGATCCGGTCCGGGAACCCGCGCTTCACGTGCCCGATGGCACCCAGCCCCATGAACAGGGCGCTACCAACCGCGGCCATGGCGAATATCTGCCAGCGCGAGAAACGGTTCCGGGCGCGGAAAGGACGCTCGACAAGGCGATAGCTCGCCCAGGCGAGAACGAACGCCGCCGCGATGGCAATGAAGATCGCCACCGTGCCGGGGCTGTCGACGCTCTTCTGGCGCAGGAAGGCGAACAGCGGCTGGTGCCAGAGATACAGGCTGTAGCTGATCAGGCCGATACCGACGAAGGCCCTGCTGCCGAGGATCCTGCCGACCAGCGTGCCTGGATTGCTGAACAGGATGATCAGGACGGTGCCGCCGACCGGCAGCGCCGCGTAGAAGCCCGGAAAGGGTGTTTCATCGTCGAACAGCAGAACCGCCGCAATGATGCAGGCCACGCCGACCGGCCCCAGGATGCGACAGGCGAGACGATTGCCGCGCAAACCTTCCAGTCGCGGGCTATAGATGGCCAGGAACGCCCCCAGCAACAGCTCCCAGGCCCGCGTGACAATGAAATAGAACCCGAACTTCGGGTAGCTGTAGGACGCGTAGATGCTGATCGCGAAACTGGCCACGAAGATCAGCAGCAACAGCACGGCGAGAAGGCGGACCCTGCGCCAGAACATTGCCATCAGCACGGGGAAGAACAGGTAATACTGTTCCTCGACGGCGAGGCTCCAGGTATGGATCAGCGGCTTCACATCGTTGGCGGTGCCGAAGTAGCCGCTTTCGAGGAAGAACAGCAGGTTGGATGCGAATACCGATACGGCGACGAGACTCTGCGAGAAATCCAGCAGGTCGTTGGGCAGCAGCCAGAGCCAGGCGAACGGCACGCAGGCAAGCATGACGAGGAACAGCGCCGGCAGGATTCTGCGGGCCCGGCGTTCGTAGAAATGCAACAGGCTGAACCGGTCCGCCTTCAGGTCCTCGACAATGATTCCGGCAATCAGGTAACCGCTGATGACGAAGAAGACATCAACGCCCACATAGCCGCCGCTGAAGGTCGTGAAGCCGGCATGAAACAGGATGACCGCGACAACCGCGACCGCGCGCAGACCGTCGATTTCGGGGCGATAATGCATGTTTCTCAGCCTCAATCCTGGCCTGTTGCAGATTCAGGCGCAGTCACCCGAAGCAGCCGGAACGGTCATTCCCACTCGATGGTTCCCGGCGGCTTGGACGTCACGTCGTAGACGACCCTGTTGACGCCCCGGACCTCGTTGATGATGCGGGTGGCGACCTTGCCGAGGAAATCGTGCGGGAACGGGTAGAAGTCTGCGGTCATGCCGTCGGTCGAGTTCACGGCACGAATGGCGAGCACGCTCTCATAGGTGCGCTCGTCACCCATGACGCCGACGGTCCTGACCGGCAGCAGCACGGCAAACGCCTGCCAGATCTCGTCGTAGAAGCCGGCCTTGCGGATCTCGTCGAGGTAGATCGCGTCGGCCTTGCGCAGGGTATCGGCCCTTTCCTTGGTGATGTCACCGGGAATGCGGATCGCCAGGCCCGGGCCGGGGAACGGGTGGCGCCCGACAAAGATCTCCGGCAGCCCAAGCTCCCGTCCGAGCGCGCGGACCTCGTCCTTGAACCGCTCGCGCACAGGCTCCACCAGCTGCATGTTCATCCGTTCCGGCAAGCCCCCGACGTTGTGGTGCGACTTGATGGTGACACTCGGGCCGCCCGCGAAGGACACGGATTCGATCACGTCGGGATAGAGCGTTCCCTGGGCCAGGAAATCGGCACCGCCGACCTGCTTCGCCTCTTCCTCGAACACGTCGATGAACAGCTTGCCGATGACCTTGCGCTTGGCCTCCGGGTCCGTGACCCCTGCCAGCGCGCCCATGAACAGGTCCTCGGCGTTCCGGTGCACCAGCGAGATGTTGTAGTGATCGCGAAACAGGTTCACGACCTCGTCGGCCTCCCCCATCCGCATCAGGCCCGTATCGACGAAGACACAGGTCAACTGGTCCCCGATGGCCTCGTGGATCAGCACTGCCGTGACGGCGGAATCGACACCACCGGACAGGCCACAGATCACGCGGCCCTTGCCGACCTGCTCGCGGATGCGCGCGATGGAATCTTCCTTGAAGGCGGCCATGGTCCAGTCGCCCGCGCAATTGCAGACGCCGAGGCAGAAATTCGCCAGCAGGCGCGCGCCGTCCGGGGTATGCGCGACCTCCGGGTGGAACTGCAGGCCGAAAATCTGGCGGGATTCATTGGCAATGGCGGCAATCGGCGCATTGGCTGAACTGGCCACGACGCGGAAACCGGGTGGCAGGGCGGTGACGTGGTCACCATGGCTCATCCAGACGCGGTAGGTGCCGCCTGCGGACCATACGCCGTCGAACAGCGCGCAGCCGTCCACGACCTCCACGTCGGCACGGCCGAATTCCTTTTCCTCGCTGGGGGAAACCGTGCCGCCAAGCTGTTGGGCAAGGGTCTGCTGGCCATAGCAGATACCAAGGATCGGCAGGCCCGCATCAAACACCGCATCCGGTGCGCGGGGCGTGTCGCCAAAGGTGACGGAGGCCGGTCCGCCAGAGAGGATGATCCCCTTGGGCTGCAAGCGCGCCAGCCCTTCGGTTGTCTTGTCGAATGGCACGACCTCGCAGAACACCCCCGCCTCTCGCACGCGCCGTGCGATCAGCTGGGTCACCTGGGAGCCGAAATCGACGATCAGAACACTGTCAGTCATGGCCACCCGATACGCGGATGGCCATGACTTGTCCAGCGGACTTGCCAGTGGACTTGGCCGTCATCCCGAAACGTCCTGCAAAAAGCGGAGATTCAGGCGACGCCATTGGCTGTCAGGAACCCTTCGCGCGGGCCACTGCCTTCTTCAGGGACGTGTATTCGGCACAACCGAACGTGCAGATCGAATCGAGCTGTGCAAGGTGCTTCTCTGCCTCGGCCACGTTGCCGATCTCCAGATAGGCCTGGCCGATGTATTCATGCGCGCCCTTGTGCTCCGGATCGATCTCCAGCGCGGTGCGGTAGGACGACAGGGCATCGAGGTGATTGCCGCTCTTGCGATAGGCATAGCCGAGGTAGTTGTGGGCGTCGGCATTGCCCGGATCCTTGGCCGTGGCCAGTTCCAGGTTGGTGATTGCCACCTTCCAGTCCTGCGCCTCGACGGCGGCAACACCGCGATCATAGGCAGCATTCGACGGCTTCGCCTTTGCGCTGGACGATGAATCGTCGCTGGAGCTTGACCCCATGGCCGAAACCGCGACTGGTGTCAGGGCAAGTGCACCCATAGTGAGCGCCACTGCAACGCCGCGAGTGAACTTCGACATTATCTACTCCTTCACGTGGTTTGATCGTGACCGGGCTGGCCAGAGACTAGCTCATATCGGCCTTCAGGACAGCCGCAAAAAACCCGTCGACCCCGTGACAATGCGGTGACAGCCGGAGCTCCCCCGCCGCGTTCACAGCGCCTCCAGGCCGGGAACGTCCGCACCGCTGCGCCACCTCCCGACCAACCACCCGTGCAAGAACCGAGACCCGCCGGAGCACGTCCGTGAACCCCCCCCGCCTCCCCGCCCCCCCCCCCCC
>CAJYBQ010000360.1 GCA_913064755.1 uncultured Alphaproteobacteria bacterium | reverse complement strand
CCCTCAAACGCCGAAAGGCTGGGCACGCGGATCAAGTCCGCGTGCGCCGTGGTGGGGAGATCATCCGGACACCTCGACTTCTCACGTCGGACAAGCGTGGACCTCGCGTCAGGTGCCGGTTGATCGGCTGTTGGCCATGACGCTCAACCACACACACCGACGGCGTGCCCGGGCTTGACCCGGGTACCCAGCGTGCCCCTCAAACGCCGAAAGGCTGGGCACGCGGATCAAGTCCGCGTGCGCCGTGGTGGGGTGGTGGGCGACAGGTCGGGGTTCGGGATAGTTTGCCGCGAGGCCGTCAGTCGGCGGCGTCGGCGATCCGGGCGGCTTCCCAGTCCGTGGCCGGGGCGTCTTCGATGACCCAGGCCGTCGGATCGGCAAACAGTGCACGCAGCAACTGGTTGTTCAGCGTGTGGCCCGCACGTTCACCATGGTAATGGCCGACGATGCCGTAGCCCGCCGTGCGCAGGTCGCCGATGGCGTCCAGCAGCTTGTGCCGCACGCTCTCGTCATCGAAACGCAGGCCTTCGGGATTCAGAACCTTGTCGCCCTGGACCACGACGGCGTTCTCCAGCGATCCGCCCCGGGCGAGACCGATGGAACGCATCTTCTCGATTTCCTCGAACAGGCAGAACGTGCGCGCGGGCGCGATGTCCTGTTCGAAATCACCGAAGTCCGGATGGAACTGCGTCGACTGGCTGGACAGCAGCGGATTGTCGAAGGCGATGTTGAAGCTCAGGCGGAATTCATCGCAGGGCGTCAGACGGGCCCAGTAGTCGCCCTCCCCCACGCTCACTTCCTTCAGCACGCGCAACTGGCGGCGCGGCGCATTCTGTTCCACCAGGCCTGCCTCGCGGATCATTTCCACGAACGGCCCGGCGCTGCCGTCCATCACCGGTGTTTCGGATCCGGAGACATCGACGACGAGATTGTCCACCTTCATGCCCGAAATCGCGGCCATGACATGTTCGATGGTGGCGACAGTCGCGCCGCTGCGGTTGGCGATGACGGTGCAGAGGCGGGTATCGGCAACATGGTCGTAGCGCGCCGGGATCAGCGCAGCTTCACCATCCATGTCGGAACGACGAAACGTGACACCCGTGCCCGCTTCGGCGGGCGAAAAGGCGATCATCACCTTCGACCCGGAATGCAGGGCAATACCGTGGCGTTCGACGCGGCGTGCGATGGTCCGTTGCAGGTTCACGCGAAGTCCCCTCTGGACTGCCGGCTCCCCGCCGACTGTTGAGTCTGATGCTGCTCTCCAACCCGACACCTCGTCGGCCAGCATCCTGACGCCCCATCCAGTCTTCCCGTCGATCAACCACCACTGCGTCGAGACACGGGATAATCAACAAACGAATCAGCGAAAGATAAGGCGCTGTCAGGACTTATAAGAATCGCCCTGACAGCGCTCAAGTCACTCTTTGTTACCCACTGTTACCCTTGCCGACAGACATGGCGAACGGTCAGTTCGCCTGCCTGCGCAGAAAGGCCGGAATGTCCAGATCGTCTTCTGATCCGGCAGGCTTCCGCGGCTCCGTCTCCGGCAGGCTGAGGCCTGACAGCATCGGCTCCGAACGTTCCTCGTCGGCGGCCTGGCTGCTCCGGTTCGGGAACAGCGGAGACTTCGCACGCGGCGTCTCCTGCGGCTCCGCGGACTGGCGCGCCTTGCCACGCAGCCGGTCGAGGAAACCACGGGCCTTCTTCGGCTTTTCCGCGACCGCGCTGGTCATCGGCGCGGCGGGTGCGGTGTGGAGGGTCCGGGCCGTCTGGGCGGGCGGGGCGATGAAACCATCGTCCAGGCCACTCTCGGAGGCCGGGATGTGGCGCGGCTCCGGTGCATTGCGCGCCGGGTAGGACGGGATCTCGTAGGTACGTTCCACGGCACCGCCGGATTCCGAACCGGGAGCACGGGTCGTTTCAGACTTTGCCCTGGTATCCGGGGTCGCGAAGATGTCGTGGTCCGCCACGTCATCGACCACGGCCAGTGATTCGGCACGGTCGGCCTCGGCCACTTCGGCAATCTCTGCCTCGCCGACCATTTCCGGCTCCATGGCGGAATCCATCTCCGGTTCCATCTTCAGCGCGGTGGCCATGCCGCCGCCGCCTGTCGCGGAGCCCATGGTCATCGGACGCATCGCCGGCTTTTCGGACGGCATCGGCACCGAGCGTTCGGACGTCGCGATCACGTGCGGCGTGAACCGATGCGGGGTTGCCTGCTCGACCTGGGAAACATCGATGCCCGTGGCCACGATGGACACGCGCATCTTGCCGTCCAGCGACGGATCGAGGATGGAGCCGATGATGATGTTGGCATCCTCGTCGACCTGCTCCCGGATCAGGTTCGCGGCTTCATCGACCTCGTGCAGGGTCAGGTCCATGCCACCGGTGACATTGACCAGCACGCCCTGTGCGGTGCTGAGCGACATGTCTTCCAGCAGCGGGTTGGCGATTGCCGCGGAGGCGGCTTCCTCGGCGCGGTTCTCGCCCTCGGCCTCGCCCGTGCCCATCATGGCCTTGCCCATCTCGTTCATCACCGTGCGCACATCGGCGAAATCGAGATTGATCAGACCCGGTTCCACCATCAGGTCGGTGATGGAGCGAACACCGGAATGCAGCACTTCGTCCGCAATCTTGAAGGCATCGGCAAAGGTCGTCTTGTCGGTGGCGACCTTGAAGAGGTTCTGGTTCGGAATGACGATCAGCGTGTCGACGCTGGCCTGCAGCTCGCGGACACCCGCATCGGCAATGGCCAGACGGCGCTTGCCCTCGAACTGGAACGGCTTGGTGACGACGCCCACGGTCAGCACGCCGTTCTCGCGTGCGGCACGCGCGATCACCGGCGCTGCGCCGGTACCGGTGCCACCGCCCATGCCGGCGGTGATGAAGCACATGTGCGCGCCTTCCAGGTTCTCCAGGATCAGCGCCATGGCTTCCTCGGCGGCCTGGCGGCCGACGTCGGGCTGTGCGCCTGCGCCCAGGCCCTGGGTCAGGCCGGCACCCAGCTGGATGCGGTTGGTCGTCTTGGACTTGGCAAGCGCCTGGGCGTCGGTGTTCGCTGCAACGAACTCGACTCCCTGCAACTCGGATTCGATCATGTTGTTGACGGCGTTGCCGCCGGCACCACCCACGCCAAAGACCACGATGCGTGGCAGCATCTCGGTCAGTTCGGGGTTTGTCAGGTTGATAGCCATGTCAATGCCTCCTTCATTTTTCAGGCAGACGGTTTCAGTGGGGAGTGCCCGGTATTTGCGGTGTTCCAGGCTTGGGTGTTGTTGGCGGACTCACCCATTCCGGCGTTCCGACGCGAGGGGGCCTCATGGAACGCGGTCATCAGAAGTTCTCCCGGAGCCAGCGGCCCAGACGGATCATCCGTCCGACCCGGCCCGGAAGGGCAGCAGGCACGTCAACCGCATGACGTGCTTCGAGACGTCGCTCGGCGAAGGCAATTGTCCCCGCCAAGGTCGTGAAATCGGGGCCGGACATGTCCTTCTTCAGACCGTCCAGGCCAATGGGTCGACCCAGGCTGACCGGGCGATCCAGGATGTCGCGCGCCAGGGCGTCGATGCCGGTCAGCAGGCTGCCGCCGCCGGTCAGCACGACGTTGCGCCCGGCGATGGCCGCGTGGCCGGAGGAATCGATGATCTCCTGCACCGTTTCGAAGATCTCCTCCACCCGGGGGCGGATGATGCCGGTCAGCAACGACAGGGCCATCTGGCCGGTGCCGTCGGTCCAGCCTTCGACGAAGGACGGCAGTGCCACCGTCACGTCGTCATCGTTGGGTCCGACGAACAGGCTGCCGTGGCGGGTCTTCAGGCGTTCGGCAAAGGCAAGCGTCAGGCCGGGGATGGACGCGATATCGTTGGTGATATGGGCGCTGCCGATGGGGAGGGGGGCGGCAAAGGGCAGCGAGAAGAACAGCGCCGTATCGACAGCGGATGCCAGCAAAGTCGAGACCAGCGGTGCTTTCCACCACTGACCGCTGCGCAACAGGTCAAACAGGGCGACATCCAGCAATTGTGCAATCAGAAAGGCCGTCCCCGACGCCACGGCGATACGCATGTCAGCGAGCACCAGCGCCAGCACCACACCGCCCGCAAAACCGGCACAAACCCCCCGCCCTGCCTTTACCGGGCCGGCAACCCGGTTGGTCAGGTCGGTGACCAGAAAGGCGACGGGATAGGTAAAGGCACCCCATGTCAGCCAGTCATTGATCTGATACTGAACCGCAAAATTCGACAGACCGATAATGGCCGCCATCGCGATGATCGGAATGATAATGACCGGCATAGCACTGGGTTCCTGTCTTCTGGCCCGGAAAAGCGAGGGTATAGTGCCGATTCTTTATAAAGTCGAGGCCTCTGGGGCCGGCAATTATTCAGACAACAATATCAATATAGTACCCGCG
>CAJYBQ010000359.1 GCA_913064755.1 uncultured Alphaproteobacteria bacterium | reverse complement strand
CTCGCGCGGCGGCTGGTGTTCGTTCATCTCGATCCGGCTGAGCGCCAGCAGGTCATCCACCAGCCGCGACATGCGCTCCGACTGTTCACGAAGGATATCCAGGAACCGCTCCCTCGCCTTCGGATCGTCGCGCGCCGGCCCCTGCAGGGTGTCGACAATGCTGAGCACCGCGGCCAGGGGCGTGCGCAACTCGTGGCTGACATCGGCAACGAAGCCGGAGCGCATTTCCTGCGCCTGGCGGCTGTCCGTCACGTCATCGACCGACGCCACGAACCCCTGCCCGCCCGCGAACCGCGCCGGGAGGGCATCGATGACAACGCGAAACCTGCGTTTGACCGGCGCGAAGACAGGGAACTCGGCGGTGCGCGATACCCGGTCGCCGACCGACCTGTCCACGGCCTGCAGCACGTCGGGGTGGCGCAGGGCGGCGGCGACGTCCCGCCCCTCCAGCCCCGTGCCGAAGAGTTCCTTCGCGGCCAGGTTCATGAATTCCAGGCGGCGACGGACATCGAACGTCAGGATCGGCCGCTCGATACCGTCCAGGATGGCCCGCAGGGCGGCGGCATCGGCCTGGCTCTGCGCCCGCGCCTCCGCCAGGTCACTGCCCAGCCGCTCCACGGCCGCGGCGTAGTCCCGCGTGTTGGCCGGGCGGTGCGGCCGGGCGCGGATCTCGGCGATCTCGCCCAGCAGGACATGCAGCATCCCGATCATCAGCAGGTTGAGCAATATCCAGCAGATCAGCGCGGTCACGGGCTGGATGGCGGCATTCACGGCCAGGCCGCCGAACATGGCAGCCGAGGGTATCGCGATCAGCGCTCCGAGGCGCAGCAAGCGCCACCAGCGCGCAGCATGATGGTCACGAATTTCGTCAGTCATCTCTTCAGTCCAGCCTCGGGTGAACCTGCAATGCAGCGGGAAAGGATGAAACAACCACCGTTTCAAGCCAGTATGATGACACACTTCAGATTGAATCGCGTTCGGGGGAGATGAAACATTGAAACAATTGCAGATCGAACAGCACGGAAGCATTGCCCTTGTCCGCTTCTGCAATCCGCCCGACGGGTTCATGAATGCCGAGACACTGGAAGATCTCGACGCGGCAACCACCGGCTTCGATACCGACGACAGCATTCGCGCCGTTGTCTACACGGGCAGCCAGCCGGATGTGTTCATCAAGCACTATGACACCAACGAACTGGCCGGCATGGCCCGCCACATTCGTGAACGCGGCCTGACGTTCTCGCCGGATCGGATGATGCCGGAGCGGAACATCGATCTGCTGTTCAACCGCATCGGTGCCAGCAAGAAGGTTCATATCGCCGCCATCAACGGGGCCTGCATGGGCGGCGGGCTGGAATTCTCCCTTGCCTGCGACCTGCGCTATGCCGCGGCGGGCGATTATCGCATGGGCCAGATCGAGATCGCGCTCGGCATCCTGCCCGGTGCCGGCGGCGTGGCCAGGACGGCGAAGATGATCGGCGCGTCCAGGGCCATGGAGCTTTGCCTGCTGGGCGATGCCGTCGGCCCGGCGGAGGCCGCGCGCCTGGGCCTGGTCAACGAGCTGGTGGAAGGCGACGTGGTGGCACGCGCCATGGCCGTGGCGGAGCAGATTTCCAGCTACCCGCCCCTGGCCGCACAGCACATCAAGCGCATCGCCCGCGCGGCGGCAGACCCCGCCGATCCGGCGGCGCTGGCGCTGGAGCGCACCCTGTTCATGGACCTGCTGGTACAGGACGAAGCGGTCGAACGGCTGGATGCCTACAACGATGGCACGCTGACCTTTGGTGACAGGTAATCCATCCAACAGACTGAAAAACAACGGAACTGGCAGGAAAACCAGGGGAGAGGGAGAAGCACCAGGTGAGCATTCAGGGCAGCAACGCGCTTTATGACCGTCATCCGATCAATGCGGAGCAGATCCTCGGCACCCTGCGTGAGGCGGGCAAGGACCTGGCACACCTGGTACCTGCCGATCTGCGCCCCCACGACCAGGACCACTACGGTGGCGAAGCCGCCGTGCTGGCCCTGGCCGAGGCGGTGGGCCTGAAGGACGGGGATCGCGTGATCGACATCTGCGCCGGGGTCGGCGGACCGTCGCGGCTGCTGGCGGAACGTTTTCCCGCCGCGCGCTTCATTGCCTTCGACCTGAACGGCGGACGCTGCCGCGGCGCACAGCGGCTGAACCGGCTGGTCGGCCTGCAGGATGCGATCCACGTCGTCCAGGGTGACGCCCAGTCCACGCCCTTCGCCGACGAATGTCTCGACGTGGCCATGAGCCAGGAAGCCTTTCTGCACATTCCCGACAAGCTTGCCGTCCTGTCGGAAGCTGCGCGCATGCTGCGCATCGGGGGACAGCTGGGCTTCACCGACCTGGTTGCCGGGCCGGGACTGACCGCGCAGGACCGGGAGGCGCTGGAAACCGGGATGGAGATGCGCACGCTGCAGAGCGTCGATGGCTACAGGGCGATGTTCAGGACGGCGGACCTGACACTCGTGCGCCACGACGATCTCGGCAGCGTCTGGGTGGAGATCCTGACCGAGCGGCTGGAGATGTATCGCGCCATGAACGCCGCGACACGGCAGACGCTGGGGGATGGCGTCCACGAACGATACATGGACGCCTATGAAACCTTCGTCGGACTGGTACAGGCGGGTCGCCTTGGCGGCGGGCGCTTCATCCTCAGGAAGGGCTGACGCTCAACGGCGCAGTGCCGCCGTCCCCGCCGCATCGACCGCCCGGCCATCCGGCGTCAGGGCAACCGCGTAGACACTGCGCGCCGCCTCCGGGCTGACGATCTCGTCGCGCACATCGCGCAGCACCAGTGCCGGGTCGCGCTGCATCGGGTTGCCCCAACCGCCCCCGGCGGGCGATTCCGCCTCCAGCCGCGCGGGCGGGAACTCGCGGACGCCGTATTTCGGCGCGATATGTTCGGTGCCGTCTTCCGCGCGGACCCGCATGGCACCTGCCAGCCCCGTGCCGCCGCCCTGGATGCCGAAACCCGACGGCGTATCCAGCCCCTCGCCGCGGAACGAATAGGTCGCGTCCCCGGTGACATCGACGGCGTAATGCACGCCGCTGCCGCCACGATAGGTACCTGCCCCGGCCGCATCCGTCCTGAACTCCTGCCTGCGGATCATGGCGGGGTAGATCCGCTCGTAGCCCTCGGCATTCGGCAGGTGCAGGCCACCGAGCGCGATCAGCAGCCCGATCTGGTTGAACCCGTCACGCCCCTCCACCGCGCCACCCGCCGCATTGGCGGCCCAGTTGTACATGACATAGGGCTCCGTGCTGCCCGGCATCCGGCCGGAGGTGATGTTGTGAATGGTCTTGCCCCAGCCGGCGCAGGCGCGCTCCGGCACCGCCTCCCCCAGCGCGCGCCAGATGGCGTGCACGATCTCGTGGGCAATGAAGACGGTGCACATGGTCAGCGGCGCGGGCGGGCGCGGGTTCACCACCGTGCCGAGCGGGGCCACGATCTCCACCGACCGGAACGCGCCTTCGTTGCGCGGCAGGTCCGGGTCGAAGAATGACGCCAGCGCCATGTAGACGGCGGAATGGGTATTGGCGATCGACGAGTTCTTGAAACCGCGCATCTGCGGGTCGGAGCCGGTGAAGTCCACCTTCACCCCGTCGTCCGTGACCGTGACGGCCACGCAGACCTTGATGTCGCGTTGCACGAAACAGTCGTTGTCGGTGATCTCCACCGCCTCGTAGCGCCCCCTCGGCAGCTCCTCGCAGGCCTGGCGGAACCGCTGATCGGCATAGGCGAGCAGCGCATCGAAATAGCCCGCACCGGCTTCCCGGCCCAGCTCCGTGACCAGTTCGGTCAGCCGCTCGGCGCCGATGCGGGTGGACCCGATCATCGCCCGCAGGTCGCCGTCCAGCAGTTCCGGCGTGCGGCTGTTGAGCAGCAGCAACTGCCAGAGGTCTTCGCGCACCTGCCCCCGCTCGTAGAGTTTCAGCGGCGGCAGGCGGATGCCTTCGTGGAAGATCTCGGTGGCCTCCGGGTTGTAGGTTCCGGCTGCCCCGCCGCCGATGTCGGACTGATGCGCCCGGTTGCAGGTCCAGGCCGCCAGTTCCCCGTCCACGAAGACGGGGCGGCTGATCACCCAGTCCGGCAGGTGGTTGCCCCCGGCGACATAGGGGTCGTTGGACAGGTAGATGTCTTCCGGTTCGATCCGCCCCTTGAACGTTTCAATCAGGGCCCGGACCGTGAACCCGCCACCGCCGGTGTGGATCGGAATGCCGTCCGCCTGGCTGATCAGGGTGCCGGATGCATCCGCGATGAAACACGAGAAATCATGGCTCTGGTTGAAGATCGGGCTGCGTGCCGTCCGGGTCATGACAAAGCCCATCTGGCGGGAGTTGTGATCCAGCCGGTTCTGCACCAGCGCCAGTGTTACCGGGTCA
>CAJYBQ010000358.1 GCA_913064755.1 uncultured Alphaproteobacteria bacterium | reverse complement strand
CGCGTGGTGTCTGGGGTTGTGGGAGGAGGTATATGCTGTCGTTCGGTTCAGGACGCTATCCCTGACTTCGGCTCTGCCGCGGTCGTCCCGCTTGGGCTACCCGGCGTGCCGCTAGCTCCCTCCTGCCGGCGTCCAGCTCGGCGTCATGACCGCCCCCACCCGGCCCATCGCAGTGCGGTCGGAGGCGCTGCTGGAGAACGCCCCCAGGGCGTGCAGGCTGTCTCCCGCCTCGATGGTTTCCCGCCGGATCCGGCTTTCGGCGAATGCCACGTCTTCGGGAATGTTGCTGTCCAGGTGATGGCAGACCATCAGCATGTCCAGGTGCTCGTCGATCGTGTTCACCGTGAAGGGTCGCGTCGGATTGGTCGACGACGGTATGACGTTCGGCTCCCCGCAGACCTTGATGATGTCGGGGGCGTGACCACCGCCTGCGCCCTCGGTGTGGAAGGCATGGATGGTGCGGCCCTTGAACGATGCCACGGTATTCTCGACGAAACCGGATTCGTTCAGCGTGTCGGTATGGATCATGACCTGCACGTCCATCTCGTCCGCCACCGAGAGGCAGCAGTCGATGGCCGCGGGCGTGGTCCCCCAGTCCTCGTGCAGTTTCATGCTCGACGCCCCGGCCAGGATCTGCTCGCGCAGCGCCTCCGGCGTCGAGGCATTGCCCTTGCCCGACAGGCCGAGATTGACCGGAAAGCCGTCGAAGGCCTGCAACATGCGCCCGATATGCCAGGGGCCGGGCGTGCAGGTCGTGGCATTGGTGCCGGTTGCCGGACCCGTGCCGCCGCCCAGCATGGTGGTGACGCCGCTGGTCACGGCCTCGTCGATCAGCTGCGGGCAGATGAAGTGGATATGGGCGTCGAAGCCGCCGGCGGTGATGATCTTGCCCTCGCCCGCGATCGCCTCCGTCCCCGGACCGACGATGATGTCCACGCCCGGCTGGGTGTCGGGATTGCCCGCCTTGCCGATGCCGACGATACGCCCGTCGCGGATGCCGATATCGGCCTTGATGATGCCGGTATGGTCGATGATCAGCGCGTTGGTGATGACCGTGTCCACGGCGCCCCCGGCGCGCGACACCTGCGACTGGCCCATGCCGTCACGGATGACCTTGCCGCCACCGAACTTGACCTCCTCGCCATAGATGGTGCGGTCTTCCTCCACCTCCACGAACAGTTCCGTGTCGGCCAGGCGTACCTTGTCACCCACTGTCGGGCCGAACATGTCCGCATAGGCGGCGCGATTGATCCTGTAGGCCATCAGTCCAGATCCCCCATGATCTTCTGATTGAAACCGAACACCCGCCGATCACCGGCCAGCGGCACCAGCGTGACCTCGCGAGACTGGCCCGGTTCGAAGCGGACGGCGGTGCCTGCCGGGATGTCGAGGCGCATGCCGCGCGCGCTGTCGCGGTCGAACTCCAGGCCCGGGTTGGTTTCCATGAAATGGTAGTGGCTACCGACCTGCACGGGGCGGTCACCGGTATTGGCGACCTTGATCGTCACCGTCTCGACGCCCGCGTTCAGGACGATCTCGCCCTCGGCCGCAATGATTTCTCCGGGTATCATGCTGCGCTCCTCTCAGCGGATCGGTTCGTGGACGGTGACCAGCTTGGTCCCGTCGGGGAAGGTCGCCTCCACCTGCACGTCGTGGATCATCTCGGCGATGCCTTCCATGACCTGGTCGCGGGTGATGACCCCGGCCCCGGCGGACATCAGGTCCGCGACGGAGCGGCCATCGCGTGCGCCCTCCACCACGAAATCGCTGATCAGCGCGATCGCCTCCGGATAGTTCAGCTTCACGCCGCGTTCCAGTCGTCGCCGGGCCACCATGGCCGCCATGGAGATCAGCAGCTTGTCCTTTTCCCGTGGTGTCAGATTCATCGCTGATCCCTTCCCCTGTCGCTCATGAACGTGTCTTTCATATCCTGAATGCGTGCGGCAGCCTTGCCGGGTGCCCCATGACGGCCTCGCGCAGTGGCGGCAACAGGCTGGCCAGGATCGCCCGCATGGCGTCCCCGTCCGTCGCCAGGACCCGCCCCAGGACCAGGTCCTGCCGGACGGTCGCGCCGCCCGCAGTCCCGACGATGGCGCGGATCATGTCCAGCAGCTGTCCGGTCAGGGACGCGGGGGCCTGGATGACAAGATTGGCCCAGGCCTGCGCACCGGCCAGCAGACCGGGTCGTGCGACCTTCCCCGCGATATCGCCGTCGAGCCGGAAGGCATCATGCATGACCAGGTGCCCGTCGCGGCGGACATGCCAGTGATCCAGCACGGCACCGCCGGTAACCGTTTCACCCATCGCCTTGCGCCCGAGGATGACGGTTTCCGCCGCCAGGAAACGCGCGCCGCTTGCCAGGTCGACCTCCGTGCGCCGGTCCATGCGGCCGCCGTCGAACAGGATGGTTTCCTGCGGCAGCCATTCTGCCCGTGCCTCCGCTGCCACCTCCAGCCGGTTCCGTACCCGCGCGTCGCCGCCGGAACTGCGATAGACCCGCTCTGCCGCCTGGGTTGTCAGGCAGGCGGTGGCGGTTCCGCGCCAGGCGACCTCCGTCGCGACATCATCGCCGCCGGTCAGACCACCCGCCGTGTTGATCAGCACGGCGGTCTTCGGATCGCCGGAATAGGACCTGGGCAGTCGGGCCTTCATGCAGCCCTGTTGATGGAGATCGGCCAGCGCCGTCCTTTCGCCCACCCCCAGGAAGGCGATACGGGCGACGCCGACCGATCGGGGCGGACCGGCGCGGCCTGCCGTGGGCGCCGGTTCGACCGTTTCAGACCGTGAGATGCGCACGAACATCATCTTCATCCATCTCATCGGCCTTGCCTGAGAGCACGATTTCACCCCGATCCATGACATGGAACGTGTCGGCGAGCTCTTTTGCAAACTCGAAATACTGTTCCACCAGCAGGATGGCCATGTCGCCACGGTCGCGCAGCAGGCTGATGACCCGCCCGATATCCTGGATGATGGACGGCTGGATGCCTTCGGTCGGTTCATCCCGCAGCAGGACGCGCGGCCGCGTCACCAGCGCCCGGGCAATGGCGAGCTGTTGCTGGTGCCCGCCGGAAAGATCACCGCCCCGGCGGCCCAGCATGCTCTTCAGCACGGGAAACAGGTCGAAGAGTTCCTCCGAAACATGCCGCTCCGCCCCCTTCAGGCAGGCGTAGCCGGTTTCCAGGTTCTCCCGCACCGTCAGCAGCGGGAATATCTCCCGCCCCTGGGGCACGAAGGCAATGCCCTCCCGCGCCCGTTCGAACGGGCGCATCCGGTCCACGGACTTGCCGTTCAGCGTGATGGTACCGGACGTGATGGCCTGCTGCCCGACAATGGCGCGCAGGGTGGATGTCTTGCCGACGCCGTTGCGGCCCATCAGGCAGGTGACCTTGCCCGGTTCGGCGGTGAGGGACACGCCCCAGAGAGCCTGGGACGCGCCGTAGGAGAGGTTGATGTCGTTGACTGCCAGCATGGTTCAGCGCCCCAGGTAGACTTCGATGACGCGCTTGTCGGCGCTGACGGTATCCAGCGAGCCTTCGGCGAGGACCGAACCTTCGTGCAGTACCGTCACCTTCACGCCCAGGTCGCGAACGAAGGTCATGTCATGTTCGACGACGACGACCGAATGGCTTTCCGCGATCTCCTTCAGCAGGCGCGCGGTTTCGGCGGTCTCGTCGTCCGTCATGCCTGCCGCCGGTTCATCGACCAGCAACAGCTTCGGGTCCTGTGCCAGCAGCATCCCGATCTCGAGCCACTGCTTCTGCCCGTGGCTGAGCGACCCCGCGATGGCATCCGCATGGTCAGCAAGGCGGGTGATGGCGAGGATCTCGTCGATCCGTCGGCTTGCCTCGTTCGACCGGTTCCAGAACAGGCTGGCCCGCACCGACCGGTCGGCCTTCAGGGCCAGTTCCAGGTTGTCGGTGACGGTCTGGGTCTCGAACACCGTCGGCTTCTGGAACTTCCGACCGATGCCCAGCTCGGCGATCGCGGCCTCGTCATGCTTCGTGAGGTCGATGTTGCCTTCGAAGAGGACCTGCCCGGAATCCGGCCGGGTCTTGCCCGTGATGATGTCCATCATCGTGGTCTTGCCCGCGCCATTGGGGCCGATGATGGCCCGCATCTCCCCCGGATCAAGTGCGAGGGACAGGTTGTTCAGGGCACGAAAGCCGTCGAAGGTGACGTTGACGCCATCCAGGTAGAGGATGCTGTCGGTCATGGACGGGGCGTTCATGATGCACCTCCCGTCGCCCTGGCCTCGCGCCAGCGTTTCAGCGAACCAAGCACCTGGCTGGCCTTGCCACCGCCCTCACCGCTGCCCTTGACCGCGCCTACGATGCCGCCCGGCAGGAACAGGGTGCCGCAGCCGAACAGCCCCCCCACAGCGACCCCCCAAACTCCTCGCACGCCCCCCGCGA
>CAJYBQ010000357.1 GCA_913064755.1 uncultured Alphaproteobacteria bacterium | reverse complement strand
GGTGATTGACGTCGTTCAGGCCCAGGCTGACCGCCATGTCGGCGGGGCCGACGAACAGACCGTCGATGCCCGGGGTGCCCGCGATGTCATCGAGTGCCTCCAGGCCCTCGGGTTCCTCGATCTGGGCGAGCACGACGGTTTCGTCGTCTATGTCCAGCACCTGGTGCATGGTCTTGCTGCCCTGGCCAGCCCACCGGGTCGAGCCTGCGAAACCACGCCCGCCATGCCCGAAATGCGCGGATTTCGCGACTGCAGCCGCCTTCTCGCCGTCCGTGACGTGCGGGATGACCACGCCGACAGCGCCCGAGTCCAGCGACACCGGGTCAAAGGGCGTCCAGACCGTGCACACCTGTTCGCCGTCAACCGGCCAGTAGGGCTGATCATGATGCCAGGGGGTCAGCGCCTGCGAGCCCGGTTCCTTCACCAGCAGGGTGTCGAAGAACAGGGTGACGCGTTCCTTTGCACCCAGCGCCTGGCGGGCTATGTCAGCGGCAGGACTGTCGAACACAAAGGCGCGGAAATCGTCCTGCCAGGTCCAGACGAAGCTGTCGCCGTGGAACTTGCCGGCCTTGCCCTGGTCCAGCTTCAGCGCCATCGGGCCGGGGGTGGAGATCGCTTCATCCACCGCGTCACCCATGCGCGTGATCCAGTCGGGATCGAACATCCCGCGCAGGCAAATGACGCCTTCTTCCCAGAAGGTGTCGATCTCTTCCCGCGTCAGATCACGTAGCGGTTGCCTGTTCATTTTCCGGTCTCCTGCACTGGGTCGTCACCAGACTATCATCACGCCGCCCGAACCCCAAAGCACGTGGCCTATGCAGTCATGTCCACGGTCCCCTCCGCCTCCAGCATCGCGCGGACATCGTCCGGCACGGGCACGGCCTTCATGCCGCGCGGGTCATCGGGAACGTTGGCTGCCCAGACCCGAACCTCGTGTCCCTCCGCCAGCAAGGTGTCGTCGCGGGTGAACCTGTGGCGCATGGTGAAGGACCGGGTGCCGAATTTCTCGACGAAGCTGGTCAGGGTCAGGACATCGCTGTAGTAGGCGGGGCTGCGGAAATCCATGCCGGAGGCGACCAGGGGGCAGCCGCGGAATTCGTGGTTCTCGGTCAACTTCGCGAACGGGAACCCCGCCGCTTCCAGCAGGCCGTGCGTGCCCTGGTCCATCCAGATGTAATAGTTCGGATTGAAGATGATGCGTGCCGGGTCGCAATGGCCCCACTCCACCCTGATCCGCTGCGTCGCCTGTAGCATGCTGCCTCCCCTGACGTGCCATCACGCGTGGACCGATCATCGATCGGACCACCGTCTCGCGAAACATGGATCGCGATACGTGGATCACTGTGCGGGAAAGCGTTACGGTCATGCAATGGACGGATGGGGGTGGCATTGAGAACGCGGGCGCAAGTGGTGATCATCGGGGCCGGACCTTCGGGGCTGCTGTTGGGGCAACTGCTGCACGGTTCCGGCATTGATGCGGTCATCCTGGAGCGACAGGCACCCGACTACGTGCTGGGCCGAATCCGCGCCGGTGTCCTGGAACAGGGGACCGTGGGCCTGCTGGACAAGGTCGGTGCCGGTGCGCGCTGTGCGGCCGAGGGACTGGTGCACGATGGTGTCGAACTGGCGTTCGGCGGCGCCCGGCACCGCATCGACCTGTAGCATCATTCCGGCGGCAAGCGGGTCACGGTCTATGGCCAGACGGAGGTGACGCGTGACCTGATGGATGTGCGCAAGGCATCGGGTGGCCGGACGATCTATGGCGCGCAGGACGTGCAACTGCATGATTTCGACGGGGAAAGCCCCCGTGTGTCCTATGTGCTGGACGGCCAGATGCACGAGATCGCCTGTGACGTCATCGCGGGGTGCGACGGCTACCACGGGGTCAGTCGCGCCAGCGTGCCCGATGACGCGATCACGACGGTGGAACGCATCTATCCCTTTGGCTGGCTGGGGGTTCTCGCCGATGTGCCGCCGGTGTCGGATGAACTGATCTACGTCAATCATCCACGGGGCTTCGCGCTCTGTTCCATGCGTTCCCGGACCCGCAGTCGCTTCTACATCCAGTGCGAACTGGGGGAGGACGCGGCAAACTGGTCCGATGACCGGTTCTTCGACGAACTGCGCCGACGGCTGGACCCGGCGGCGGCGGCGGCGCTGGTGACCGGCCCGTCGCTGGAGAAATCCATAGCGCCGCTGCGCAGCTTCGTGGCCGAACCGATGCGGTTCGGTCGCCTGTTCCTGGCCGGTGACGCTGCCCATATCGTGCCGCCGACCGGTGCAAAGGGGCTGAACCTGGCCGCGTCCGACGTGCATTACCTGCATGCAAGCCTGGACGGATTCTTCAATCACCGGGACCGGGCGGCGCTGGACCTCTATTCGCCACGGGCGCTCGCCAGGGTCTGGAAGGCCGTGCGGTTCTCCTGGTGGATGACATCGATGATGCACCGCTTTCCGGACAATGGCGCCTTCGGGCAGCGCATCCAGGAAGCGGAACTGGATTACCTGATCGGATCGGATGCCGCCGCAACGTCAATGGCGGAAAACTACGTCGGGCTGCCGTTCTGACGGCCAACGACCCGTCGAGAGAAGAGGGAAGAAACACATGAACTTTGCCGTCATCAACGGGATTTCCCTGCACTACGCCGATACGGGCGAGGCGGGGCTGCCGGTGATCGCCTTCGCGAATTCACTCGCCACCGATTTCCGCATCTGGGATGCCGTGGTCGCTGGACTGGCGGGGCGATTCCGCTGCATCCGCTACGACAAGCGTGGTCATGGCCTGTCCGACGCGCCCCCCGCGCCCTACCACATGGACGACCATGTGGCTGACCTGGCCGGCCTGCTGGATCATCTCGCGGTTTCATCGGCCATCATCTGCGGTCTCTCGGTCGGGGGGATGATCGCGCAAGGCATTGCCGCGGCCCATCCCGACAAGGTCAGGGGCCTGGTCCTGTGCGATACGGGCCACGTCATCGGTGATGCGACCATGTGGAACTGGCGTATCGAAACGGTCGAGGGGCAAGGGCTGAAAGCCCTGCAGGATGGTGTCATGGAACGCTGGTTCTCGGCCGAGTACCGGGTGCCGGACAATGCTGCATACGCAGGGTATCGCAACATGTTCGAGCGTACGCCGGTGGCGGGCTATTCCGGCACGTCGGCCGCAATCCGGGACACGGATTTCACGACCAGCACGGCGCTGATCAAGGTGCCGACGCTCTGCATCGTCGGCGATCAGGACAAGGCGACGACGCCCGAACTGGTGCGGGACCTGGCGGACCTGATCGACGGATCCAGCTATGCGGTGATCAATGGCGCCGGTCACCTGCCATGCATCGAGAAGCCGGACGTGCAGTTGAGCCTGATGGACCGGTTCTTCAGGGAGAACGATCTTGGCTGACGATCCGCTTCAGAACTCGGACCGCTACGAGGCCGGGATGGCCGTGCGCCGCAAGGTGCTTGGTGACACGCATGTGGACAGGGCGCGCGCGTCGGCGACCGAACTGGATGCCGAGTTCCAGGACTTCATCACCGAAACGGCCTGGGGTGGCCTGTGGACCCGGCCGCATTTCAGCTTGCGCGAACGTTCCCTGGTGACGCTCTCCATCCTGGCGGCACTCGGGCGCGACGGCGAACTGTCCCTGCATGCCAGGGCGACCCGCAACACCGGTGCCACGATGGACGACGTGCGCGAGGCGATGCTGCATGTCGCGGTCTATGCCGGTGTGCCTGCCGCCAATCACGCCATCAAGCTGATCAAGCAGGTCTATGCGGAGATCGATGCAGAAGCAGGAGGGGATCACCGATGAGCAGCAGTCGCGCCAGGGATTGGCAAAGCCATCCCCCCGCCATCGATCCGGGATACAAGTCCACCGGGCTGCGCGGCCCGACGAAGCCCCTGGTTCCCCTGCCCGAAGGCATGGCGACCATGTCGGGGCCGGTCTACGGGCAGGATGACGTTCGCGCCATCGATGCCGACCTGACAATGAATGGCCGCACCAACGGGGAACCGCTGGGAGAGCGCATCATCGTCACGGGCAGGGTGTGCGATGATGCCGGGCGACCGCTTGCCGGGGAACTGGTGGAGGTCTGGCAGGCCAATTCGGCGGGCCGCTACATCCATGATGCCGATCAGCACGATGCGCCGGTCGACCCGAACTTCTTTGGCGGTGGGCGATGTGTGACCGACAGCAACGGCGTCTATCGCTTCACCACCATTCGCCCCGCGTCCTATCCATAGGGCAACCACGCCAATGCCTGGCGACCGGGGCACATCCATTTCTCCCTGTTCGTCCCCACCATCGCCAGCCGACTGGTGACACAGCTGAACTGTCCGGGTGCTCACCTGCTGGACCTGGATCCGACTCTCCAGTCTCTCTCGGCATTGGCCCGTGACCGGCTGGTGTTGCGCCCACAACCGACG
>CAJYBQ010000356.1 GCA_913064755.1 uncultured Alphaproteobacteria bacterium | reverse complement strand
TGGTCGCGGTCCCCTCTAGCGCGGGCTGGCGCTTGCCGACCTGGGACTGGTGAACGCCGCCACGTTCGATATCCGTACCGCCTATGCGCTGAACCCGACCTCGCGCAAGATCAAGTCGGTCCATTCACGGATGAGCGAACTCTGAGGCCAGGCACCTCCCCGACAGCCGACGGGTTTCCGGCGTCGCCAGCGGGTGGCGCCGGAATTACTTCAAGCTTAAACTATCTCCGTTCACCTCAGGCGCGACGGAGAGATTGACGATGAAAATCAACGTGGTCGGTGGCGGCCCGGCGGGCCTGTACCTGGCGATCCTGCTGAAGCGGGCCAGGGATGACATCTCGATCACCGTGCACGAACGCAACCGCCCCGATGACACCTTCGGCTTCGGTGTCGTCTTCTCCGACGAGACCCTGACGCATTTCCGGGAATCCGATCCCGAAAGCTACGCCCGGATCATCGAACGCTTCGCCTACTGGGAGGAGATCGACACCCACTACAAGGGCCAGGTCATCCGCTCCACCGGCCACGGGTTCTGTGGCATCAGCCGGATCGAACTGCTGAACATCCTGCAGCAGCGCGCCGAGGCACTGGGTGTACAAATCGAGTTCCAGAACGAGATCGCCGATCTCGAAAAGTTGCGCGATTGCGACCTGCTGGTCGGCGCGGACGGCGCGAACTCCGTCGTGCGCCGGGCATACGAGGACGCGTTCCGCCCCACGGTGGAAATGAAGCGGAACAAGTTCAGCTGGATGGGGTCCACCGCGCCGCTGAAGGCCTTCACCTTCCACTTCAAGGAGAACGAGCACGGGCACTGGATGATCCACGCCTATCGCTTCAGGGGGGAAGCCGCGACCTGGATCATCGAGACCACGCCGGAAGCCTTCGCCAATGCCGGGCTGCGCGAAGACGACGAGGCAGGCTCCGCCACCTACCTGGAGAAGCTGTTCGCCGAGGAACTGCAGGGCCACAAGCTGCTCACCAACCGTTCGATCTGGCGACAGTTCCCGGGCATCAAGTGCGAGAGCTGGGTGCACGAGAACGTGGTGATCCTGGGTGATGCGGCCCATACGGCGCATTTCTCCATCGGGTCGGGCACCAAGCTGGCGATGGAGGATTCGATCGCCCTGGCGCAGAGCCTGCTGGCCAGTCCCGACGATGTCGCGGCGGCACTGCAGGCCTATGACAGCAAGCGCCGACTGGACGTGGAGAAGACCCAGCATGCGGCCGACGTGTCACTCGGCTGGTTCGAGAACGTGGCGCGGAACTTCAACCTGCCCCCCGTCCAGTTCAATTTCTCCATGCTGTCGCGGTCCAAGCAGATCACTTACGAGAACCTCGCCCTGCGCGACGCGGCACTGGTCAACGACGTGGCACGCTGGTTCGCCGACAACGCCCGGCAGGCGGGCTTGCCGGTTCCCGCCGGAACCTCGCCGCCGCCGATGTTCGTGCCCTTCAGGTTGCGCGAGATGGCGATTGCCAACCGTGTCGTGGTTTCCCCCATGTGCCAGTACAAGGCGACCGACGGCCTGCCCGACGCATGGCACATGGTCCACCTGGGCAGCCGCGCCATCGGCGGCGCCGGACTGCTGTTCACGGAAATGACCGATGTCTCCGCGGACGGTCGCATCTCGCCGGGCTGCACCGGCATCTACACGGACGCGCAGGAATTGGCCTGGAAGCAGATTGTCGATTTCGTGCATTCGGAATCGAACACGAAGATCGCCCTGCAGCTGGGCCACGCCGGACGGAAGGGCTCGACGCAACTGGCGTGGGAACAGATGGACCGGCCACTGCAGGAAGGCAACTGGCCGCTGATCTCGGCCTCCCCGCTGCCCTATTTCCCGGACAGCCAGGTCCCGAAGGCCATGGACCTTGCCGACATGGAAGCGACCATTACCGACTTCGTGCAGGCCGCGAGACGGGCGGAGCGTGCCGGTTTCGACATGCTGGAAATCCACATGGCGCACGGTTACCTGCTGGCGTCCTTCATCTCTCCGCTGACCAACCGGCGAACCGATGAATTCGGTGGCGACATCGCCAACCGCATGCGGTTCCCGCTGGCAGTCTTCGACGCGGTGCGGGCGGTCTGGCCCGAACACAAGCCCATGTCGGTGCGCCTGTCCGCCACCGACTGGATGCCTGAAGGCCTGACGGAATCCGACATGCTGGCCGCGGCCCGGATGCTGGCCGATCACGGTGTGGACCTGATCGACGTTTCCGCCGGACAGACAGTGCCGGAACAGCGCCCGGTCTATGGCCGCATGTTCCAGACCCCCTTCGCGGACGCTGTCCGCCAGACCACCGGCAAGGCAACCATGGCCGTCGGCAACATCACCACCGCCGACCAGGTGAACACCATCGTCGCCTCCGGCCGCGCCGACCTGGTGGCCCTGGCCCGGCCGCACCTGGCAGATCCCTATTTCACCCTGCGCGCCGCCGCGGAGGCCGGCTTCGACGGCAGTGTCTGGCCCCTGCCCTACCAGGCAGGTGGCGACCAGGCGAAGGCGACGGCGGAAAAGCAGCAGGCCGACCTGGCCAGCCTGCGCGCCGCCGCCCGCCCGCCCCGACACGTCATGCACCGTCTGGATTCGGACTGATTCGCCCCCCGGCGCAGGGGGGATCGACCGACGTGCCGGACGGTGCGAGGCACCGATCTCGCGTCGGCACCGAGCCGCGCCGTCCGGCAGGTCACGTCAGTCCGGGTTCGTGTCCCGGTGTCAGCCCTGTTTCAGGCCGTCATCCAGCTTGCTCGGGTCCGCATCGACGCCTTCGGAGAAGTCCGGCTCCTTCACCCACGGGTACCAGGGCGGCATGTCCTGCGAGACCTTCATGGAGAACTTCGGCGCGCGCTTCTCGAGGAAGGAACTGACGCCTTCCTGCGCGTCGGCATTGGCGCCCATGTAGACCATGTTGCGGCTGTCGATCTGGTGCGCTTCCATCGGGTGATCGGCGGCCAGGCAGCCCCAGAACATCTGCCGGATCAGGGCCACCGACACGGCGGAGGACTTGTCGATATAGGTACGGGCGATCTCGCGCGCACGGGGGATCAGGTCGTCATGGGGCACGACTTCCTTCACCAGGCCACCGGCCAGTGCCTCGTCAGCCTCGAACACCCGGCCCGAAAAGCCCCAGTCCAGCGCCTGGGAGATGCCGACCAGGCGTGGCAGGAAATAGCTGGAACAGGCTTCCGGCACCACGCCACGCTGGGCGAAGACGAAGCCGAAACGGGCCTTTTCCGACGCGATGCGAATATCCATCGGCAGCTGCATCGTGGACCCGATACCCACCGAAGGACCGTTGATCGCGCCGATCACCGGCTTGCTCGACTTGTAGATGCGCAGGGTCATGACCCCGCCGCCGTCGCGCACGACCTCGCCCGGCTTGTAGCCGCGCTCCTCGTAATTGAAGGTACCGCCGCCACGCGACAGGTCGGCACCGGCGCAATAGCCGCGACCGGCGCCGGTGAAGATGATGGCGCGCACGTTGTCGTCCGCGTCGGCCCGGTCCATGGCGTCGATGACTTCCACCCGCATCTGCTCGGTGAAGGCATTCAGCCGCTCCGGCCGGTTCAGGGTGATGGTGAGGATCTGGTCCTCGACATCATAGAGAATCGTTTCGTAAGCCATTTCAGTCTCCGCCATCGGTTGAATTGAGCCGCCGGGCGGTTTCCGCCCAGGGTGTCGTCTGCTTGACCAGGAATGCGCGCATGCCCGCCGGGGCTTCCGGTCGCCGCAGCAGGCTGACCAGGTGGTTGGCGGCATGATCGAACACGTCCTCGGGTGTCATGTGGTCGGTGGACAGGACGACATCCTTGACCGCCGCGACGGCAGCCGGATTGCAGGCGTCCACGTCGGCCAGTACCGCGGCGAGCCGCGCCTCCGCCTCCGCCATTGTCTCCACCAGGTAATGCCCGACCCCCAGGCGAAAGGCTTCCCGCCCGGACACGCGCTGGCCCAGCACCGCGATGCGGCGCAACTGGCCGGACCCGATACGCCGGGCGATGAAGGGCATGATCTGGGATGGAATGAAGCCGACCCGGGGCTCCGGCAGGGCGAACTTGGCATCCGCCAGCAGGATCGTGACGTCGGCGCAGCAGGCCATGCCGAAGCCGCCACCGGCGGCACCGCCCTCAACGATCGCCACCACGGGCTTGGGCAGCCGATCCATGGCCAGCAGCACATCACCGAAAAAGCGGTACTCGGCGAACAGCGGATCGGGCGATCCGTCCGTCGGTTGCCGCGGCATGTCCTCCCTCGCGCTCAGCTCCCCGCCAGCGGTGCAATTGTCCCCTGCCCCCCACTGCACCTCGACGGTGCACAGCTCGGCATCGCCAGCACGGTCAAGGCCGCCGCCGAGCTCCCCCACCGTCAGATCCGCACGGGCAATGCTAGCCGCCTGCGGATTGAAGGTCACGTTCACACGCGCGTCCCG
>CAJYBQ010000355.1 GCA_913064755.1 uncultured Alphaproteobacteria bacterium | reverse complement strand
TGCGATCGCAGGGACCGGACAGACCCGGTCATGGTCCCGAAGCCTCCACCGCGGCCCTGCACGTCGATATTGGCGTAAACAAATATTCGCGATATATGTTTTGCAGAGGAGACAGCGAGATGAAACTCACCGGCTTCACCAATTATGCCCTCCGGTCGCTGCAACTCGCGGCGCTGCGATCGCCGGAGCTTGTGCGTGTCGATGACGTGGTCAGGGTGCATGGCCTTGCCCGCCCCCATATCGTGAAGATCGTGCATGAACTCGGCAAGGGCGGTTACCTGGATACCGTGCGCGGGCGCGGCGGGGGATTCCGCCTCGGGCGACCGGCCGAGGAGATCGTGATCGGGGATGTCGTGCGGTTGACGGAGGGGCCGATGGACGTGGTCGAATGCTTCGACCCGGAACGCAATACCTGCCCGCTGATCGGGATCTGCCGGTTGTCGCGCGCGCTGCGGGAGGCGACGGATGCCTTCATGGCGGTGCTGGATGACCTGACCGTCGCCGACATTGCCGGAAACCGGCGCGAACTGCTTGACCGCATCGCCCCCCTGCAGGCCGGGATCGTCCGGCCGAAGCGGGCGCAGGCCTGATGGGCGGGGACTGGATCGAACGCTTCGAGGGGCTTTCCAGCCTGTCGGCGGACATCAGGGATACGCTGGTGGCGCGCAGCATGGTGGTCAATGTGCCGGCCGGCCAGGTGATCTTCGGTCCCGGCCGATCACCCGATAACCTGCTGTTGCTGCTGTCGGGAACGGTGCGGGTGCATCACACGTCCGAATCCGGGCGCGAGATCGTGCTCTACCGGGTCGAGGCCGGGCAGTGTTGCGTCCTGACAACGGCCTGCCTGCTGGCGCACGAGGACTACACGGCAGAAGGGGTGGCGGAAACCGACGTCGAGGCCGTGGCCATTCCCCGCGCTGTCTTCGACGAGTTGATGGCCGGGTCGAACGCGTTCCGGACCTTCGTCTTCACTGCCTATTCCCGCCGCATCACGGACCTGTTCCGGGTGATCGACGAGGTCGCCTTCGGCCGGATCGATGTCCGGCTGGCCCAGCGCCTGGTCGCCCTTGCACGTGGCGCCCGGGAAGTTCACGCGACACATCAGCAACTGGCGACGGAGCTCGGGACCGCGCGCGAGGTGGTCTCGCGCCAGCTTCAGGAGTTCCATCGCAGGGGCTGGATCACCCAGGCCCGCGGCGTCATCTGCCTCGACGACCGCGAAAGCCTGGAGCATGTGGCGGCGAGCCATTGAGCCCGGTCGGCAACGGGGCTTTCGCGGCGCGCGACCTGCCCCTGCCGAGGTGAGGTTGCAGGAAAGACGGATATTTCGCGCCGCTGGGTGACAAAGTCACCGAAGTCGCCCCTTCAAAAACATATAATCGGTTTCAATGTTAATGAAGGAGTGGGCTGATGACTGCAAATGTTGGCACCGTTGACCGTATCGTTCGCGCCGTGATCGGCGTCGTGCTGTTGCTTGCGGCGCTTGGCGGCGGGCTGGATGCCGTCGCCTATCCCTATGTCAAATACGCGGCCATTGCCGTTGGCGTCGTCATGCTGGTCGTCGCCACCGTCCGGGTCTGCCCGATCTACATGATCTTCGGCCTGCGCACCTGCCCGCGCAGCTGACCTGTCCGCATCCTGCAACCGGCAAACAGAAGGAGACGTGCCCGTGGAGAACTATCCCGTCAACCTGAGCCTCAAACCCGACGTGAAGGCCTTCTTCGACGCCGACACCAACACGTTCAGCTACGTGGTCAGCGACCCGGCCACGCGGGCCTGCGCCGTCATCGACAGCGTTCTCAACCTCGACTACGCGGCCGGGCGGATCACGCATGAAGGCGCGGATGCCATCATTGCCGATATCCGCGCGCGCGGCCTGACGCTGGAATGGATCATCGAGACCCATGTCCATGCCGATCACCTCAGCGCGGCACCCTACACCCAGCAGCACCTGGGTGGGCTTGTCGGTATCGGTGACAGGATCCGCGACGTGCAGCAGACCTTCGGTGAGTTCTTCCACGAGGGCGCGGACTTCCTTCGGGATGGCTCCCAGTTCGACCGGCTGTTCCACGATGGTGACACCTACATGATCGGTGACATGCAGGCCTTTGCCATCCACACGCCGGGTCACACCCCGGCCTGCATGGTTCACGTGATCGGCGATGCCGCCTTTGTCGGCGACACGCTGTTCATGCCGGACGGCGGCTCCGCGCGGGCGGACTTTCCCGGCGGTGACGCGGGTACGCTGTACGACAGCATCCAGAAGCTGCTCTCGCTGCCCGACGCGATGCGCCTGTTCATGTGCCATGACTACGGCCCGGGTGGCCGGGAGATTGCCCACGAGACCACGGTGGGCGCGGAAAAGCGCGACAACATCCACGTCGGTGGGGGCAAGACGCGGGAGGAATTCGTCGCCTTCCGCAGCGCGCGCGACCCGCAGCTCGGCATGCCGCGCCTGATCATTCCCTCGCTGCAGGTCAACATGCGTGCCGGCGAGATTCCGACGGACGCGGCTGGTAACCAGGTGCTGCACGTGCCGCTCAACGGCCTCTGACCCGGAAGGATCGGCAAGATGGAAATCAAGCGCATCACGGATGGCCTGTCGGTCAGCCCCCAGGTCCTGGCCTCCGACATGGCGGCGATCGGGGCGGCCGGGTTCCGCGCCATCATCTGCAACCGCCCGGACGGCGAGGGCGCGGACCAGCCGACGCACCAGGAAATCGCCGCCGCCGCGCGCGAGGCGGGGATCGAGATGCGTTACCTGCCGGTGGTCCCGGGCAAGGTCTCCGACGCGGATGCCGATGCGTTCGGTGCCGCGCTGCGTGACCTGCCCGGCCCCGTCCTTGCCTTCTGCCGGACCGGCACCCGCTCGGCCACACTGTGGTCGCTGAGCGAGGCCGGGAAGCGGTCCATTCCGGAAATCCTGGCTGCCACCAAGTCTGCGGGCTACGACATGAACGGTGTGGCGCGACGGATCGCCAACGGCGGCAGGACGCCGACCGACCAGGGCGACGCCAGTTTCAGCCTGGTGATCATCGGTGCGGGCGCGGCCGGTATCGCCGCTGCATCGAGCGTCAAGGCGCGCAAGCCCGACCTGGACATCGCCATCATCGACCCGGCGGACGTGCACTACTACCAGCCCGGCTGGACGATGGTCGGCGGCGGCATCTTCGCGGCCAGCGAAACGGCGCGCACCATGGGCAGCCTGATCCCCCGGGGCGTGCACTGGATCAAGAGCGCGGTGGCGGCCTTCGAGCCGGCCAACAACGCCATCATCCTGGATGGCTGCCGCGTGGTGAAATACGACCGTCTGATTGTCTGTCCGGGCCTGAAACTCGACTGGGAACAGGTCGAGGGGCTGGAGGAAACGCTGGGCCGCAACGGCGTCACCTCGAACTACCGCTATGACCTCGCGCCCTATACCTGGGAACTGGTGCAGGGGATGAAGTCCGGCCGGGCCATCTTCACCCAGCCCCCCATGCCGATCAAATGCGCCGGCGCGCCGCAGAAGGCGCTCTACCTTTCCGCCGATGCCTGGCGGCGCAACGGGCGGCTGAAGGACATCGACATCCACTTCAACAATGCCGGTGGCGTGCTGTTCGGGGTCAAGGACTACGTCCCCGCGCTGGAATCCTACATGGACCGCTATGGCGTCACGCGGAACTTCTTCCACAACCTGGTGGCGGTCGACGGCCCGGCGCGCAAGGCGATCTTCGAGGTCAGGGAGCCGGACAGGGAACCGCGCCGCGTCGAGACCACGTTCGAGATGATGCACGTCTGTCCGCCGCAGACCGCGCCCGACTTCATCCGGGTGTCCCCGCTGGCCGACAGCGCCGGCTGGGTCGACGTGGACCAGGCCACCCTGCGCCACAGGACCCCCGCCGACCACCGGACGATCCGTGTCGCACTGCACGCGCCCGACGCCACCACCGCCCCCGCGCCGCACGCGCTCCCGCCCGCGTCTGCCGGCGACGCCGACCCCGCCGCCGAAGCAGCCGCCATGCACCAGCGCCACCGTCGGCTTCGGAAATTCGTTCAGCCCGCGAACCGCATCCGTCGTCGCCTGGGAGACGGCAAGGTTCTCCTCGAAAGATTTCTCCTTGAGAGACATGATCCACTTCAGATCCGCGCCGGCCTGGAAGTGACGCCCATTGCCGCGCAGCACGACGACGCGCGCCTGCGGGTCCGCGGCGATCTTGCCGAATGCGGCCAAGAATCCCTGGATCATGTCGCCATTATAAGCGTTGTTGACGTCCGCCCGATTGATCGTAACCGTCGCCACGCCGCGACGATCAACGTCCGTCAGCACCAAATCCGAAGACACTTGATGACACTCCCTTTGTCCGAACCGGCCGCATTCTAAACATCGATGCGCGCCCTGCGCTATGCTCCCGAGAACACGGTTGAGGACGGTCGCGTGACGCAGTCGGCAAAAGAGTGGGCGGAT
>CAJYBQ010000354.1 GCA_913064755.1 uncultured Alphaproteobacteria bacterium | reverse complement strand
CTCGGGCGGGGCGTGGGTCGGCGAGAGACAAGGCCGGTGACGGACGGGACGGGAGCGGGGCGGCCGGAACGCTGGGGGGACAGGTGCGGGGGTGAGGGGTGGTCGGGGCCGGCGGCCGCGGCGCCGGAAAGCAGTTCGCGGTGGAAATGGCGCGGGCGGCGAACGGCGACCGGGGGGGGGTGGAGCGGCACTGCGGAACGCATGCCTGTGCCGCGACAATGGCCCGCCGCATCCGGCTGGCCGATGGCGCGCGCCTGCGACACGTGAAGGTCCAGGATGAAAGCCAGGAGGCATTTCACCTGGCCGACAGCGCCGTGGAAATCGGGCGCGACGCGAGTTACGAGCGTTTCATCCTGTCCGTTGGCGCCCGCCTGGCGCGCGACGAGGTGCATACCGCCCTGAACGGCCAGGGCAGTTCCGTGCGGTTGCTCGGCGCCTATGCCGGGCGCGGCCAGCAGCACCTGGACCATACCACCCACATCGACCATGCGGTGCCCAACACCACCAGCCACGAGGTCTACAAGGGCGTGCTGGATGATCGGTCACGCGGCGTGTTCCAGGGCGGCATCCGGGTGATGCAGGACGCGCAGAAGACCGCGGGGCACCAGTTGAACAAGGCCTTGCTGCTGTCACGTCGCGCCGAGATCGACTCCAAGCCGGCGCTGGAAATCTACGCCGACGACGTGATCTGCAGCCACGGCGCCACCGCGGGCGAGATCGACGAGGACGCGCTGTTCTACCTGCGCGCCCGTGGCATCGATGCCGAAGCGGCCAAGAACCTGCTGGTGCAAGCGTTCCTGGACGAGGTCTTCGACGGCATCGCCGACGAGACGCTGCGGGAACGGCTGAAGCAGAGGGTACACGCGGCATTGCAGTTGGGAGATGACGACGATGGCTGATACCGCACCGGACAGGTCGAACAGCGCCGTGCTGGACGTGGATGCGGTGCGCCGCGATTTCCCCATCCTGTCGGAAACCGTCTATGGCAAGCCGCTGGTGTTCATGGATTCGGGGGCCAGCGCGCAGAAGCCGCGACAGGTCATCGATGCCATGAAGAACTGCATGGAACGACAGTATTCCAACGTGCATCGCGGCGCGCATTACATGTCTGCCGCGACCACGGACGCGTTCGAACAGGCACGCGACCGTGTTGCCCGGTTCCTGAACGCCGCGACACCTGACGAGATCGTCTTCACGGCCAATGCCACCGCGTCGATCAACCTGGTGGCCCATGCCTATGGCCGGGCCTTCCTGAAGGCGGGTGACGAGGTGGTGGTGTCGGAGATGGAGCATCACGCCAATATCGTGCCCTGGCAGTTGCTGGCGGAGGCCACCGGCGTCGTGCTGCGCGTGGCCCCCGTGGAAGACGATGGCAGTTTCAGCCTCGACCGGTTCGCGGCGCTGCTGAACGAACGCACGAAACTGGTGTCGATCACCCATTGCTCCAACGTGCTCGGCACCACCGTGCCCGCGAAGGAAGTCGCCCGCCTGGCCCATGCCGCCGGGGCGAAGGTGATGTTCGACGGGGCGCAGGCGGTGGTGCATGGCCCGGTGGACGTTCAGGACATCGATGCCGATTTCTACGGCTTCACGGCGCACAAGCTCTACGGGCCGAGCGGCCTCGGCGTGTTGTACGGAAAGCTGGATATTCTCAACAGCATGCCGCCTTTCCTCGGCGGCGGCGACATGATCGACAAGGTGTCGTTCAGCGGATCGACCTTCAAGGAAGCACCGCACAGGTTCGAGGCCGGGACGCCCGCGATCGTCGAGGTCATCGGCCTGCATGCCGCCATCGACTATGTCACCGACCTGGGTTTCGACGCCATCCAGGCGCATGAGGCCAGCCTGCGCGATCACGCACATGCACGGCTGGCGGCGATCGATGGCATGCGCCTGATCGGCACCGCGCCGGGCAAGGCAGCGATCATCTCGTTCCTGGTGGATGGACTGCATCCCTATGACGTGGCCGCGGTGCTGGATCGCCAGGGCGTGGCCTGCCGGGTCGGACACCATTGCGCGGAACCGCTGATGGAACGCATGGGCGTGATCGGTACCGTTCGTGCCTCCATGGCGCTCTACAACACGCTGGCGGAGGTGGATGCGCTTGCAGAAGCCATCGAAAAGGCAAGGAAGATGCTGGCCTGATCGACAGGCCGGCCGAAGGGAACACAATGGCACGCGAAGAATACGAGGATTTTGCGGAAGCACTGGAGGCGCTGGATGACGACATGCGCTTCGAGTTCCTGCTGGACCTTGCGAAGAAACAGGATGCCGAGGACTTTCCCGACGAGCTTCGCACCGACGCCAACCTGATGCACGGCTGCATGTCGAAGGTCTGGCTGGTGCACGAGGAACGGGACGGGTTGCACTGGTTCCGGGGCGCATCGGAAGCGGCCATCGTCAAGGGCCTGGTCCACATGATGGTGCGGTCGTTCAGCGGACTGACATCGGAAGAGATCAGGGCCATCACGCTGGATGACGTCCGGCGGCTCAACCTGGGTGCGCTGACGTTCCAGCGCCAGGTCGGGATGATGGCCATGCTGAAGCAGATCCAGAAACTCGCCGGACAGCCCGTGGCCCGCGAAGCCGCGGCAGGCGCCTGAAGATTGCGATCAAGAGGAACAGCAAGATGACAACCAGCAATGACCCAGGCACCGGCAGCCACAGCCCCGGCCTGCTCGACTTCATGGAAGTCCCCGACGTGGTTGCCTACGCGGGTGAAGCACGCGACGGGCTGACCGAAAGCCCGGCCGAACCGCTGATCGCGGCCATGAAGACGGTCTATGATCCGGAAATCCCCGTGGACATCTACGAACTCGGCCTTATCTACAGGTTGGAGTCGAAGCCGAACGGCGACGTGGAAGTGGACATGACCCTGACCGCGCCCGCCTGCCCGGTTGCCGGTGAATTGCCGCAGTGGGTGGCGGACGCGATTGCGAAGGTCGACGGCACCGGCCTGGTGACGGTGCAGCTGGTGTTCGAACCGCCGTGGACACAGGAACGCATGTCGGACGAGGCGCGGCTGGCGCTGGACATGTTCTGATCGACGGCGCGGAAGGCCGGAGGTTCCGGCAGGCGATGAACGACTCTCGTACGACCAACCTTATGACGAGGTGAAATGATGTTTCAGACTGAAGGTGGCAAGCCGATCCTGACCGTCACGCCGCGCGCCGCCGAACAGGTGCAGCGACTGATGCAGAAGGCGTCGGCGAAGGGTGACACCGCGCTGGGCGTGCGTGTCGGCGTCAAGACCGGTGGCTGTTCGGGCATGACCTACAATGTCGAATACGCCACGGAAATGAAGAAGTTCGAGGAAGTGGTCGAGGCGGAGGGCGCGCGGGTCTTCGTCGATCCGATGGCGACCATGTTCCTGCTGGGTGCCGAGATGGATTACGAGGAGACCCAGTTCCGCTCCGGCTTTACCTTCACCAACCCGAACGAGGCCGAACGTTGCGGCTGCGGCGAGAGCTTTTCGGTCCAGCCCGCGGTCGGAGAAGCCGCGAAGAAGCCCTTCTGATCAGTTCGACCGGCGACCTGACCCGGCCCGACCTGACCCGGCCTTGAGCCGGAACGCGGCCCCGGCGGCCAGGGTCTCGATACGGCCCGGCAATTCATCGGGAAAGGCCGCGATCAGGATCTCGATCAGGGCGGCCAGGTCGCGATCATCCGCATCGACATCGATCAAGGCGAGATAGCGGAACAGGTTGGCCAGCGAATCCTCGATCTGCTGCACCCTGTCGAATGTGCCCGTGCCGACGCGGGTCATGGAGGTGTGGAGCATCAGCACCTCGACATGCTCCGCATGCAGTTCGCTTTCGACCACCACCCGCCGCAGATCGTCGGACAGGGTCTTGGGGGCCGGGGCCACATCGCCCTTCAGGAACAGCTTGAGCTGGTGCAGGTTGCCGATCACATGCGCCTGCCACCTGTCCACCGCCTGCAGGGCTGTCTCCAGCTCCGCCGCCCGGAAGACACCGCGGCCGCTGGACGCGACCCAGCAACAGAACATCAGCACGTTCACGTCCACGCCATGGCGGTCCTGCAGGTCCAGGCAGGCTTCCTGCGCCTTGCCGCGGCCATAGACCCGCGTCGCGTAATCCCAGAGATCGTTGGGCGGGAAGATACCGGACGAGAAGACCGCCATGAAATAACCCTGTCCAGCGCCTGTTGCATGGTACGCAATGCCAGCAGGCCGTGATACTGATCCGTCTCCATGCTACCCTTTGGCGGTGGCACGGTCGAAGCCTCGGCGGACTATGACATGGCAGGTGTTTCGGGCAAAGGCCGGACCGGTCGGATGAAGGAGCGACAGCGGACATGATCGTGGCGGAAGGCGAAGCGCGCGAAATGGTCGAGGCCAGGCTGGCCGAATACCGGATCACGCACCAGGACCTGGATGCGGCCATCGCGGCACTGATCGACAAGGGAATTCATGACCAGTTGCAGCTTC
>CAJYBQ010000353.1 GCA_913064755.1 uncultured Alphaproteobacteria bacterium | reverse complement strand
ACTGCGTGCGGAGCGGCCGGTTCATGAACAGGCCCGCTGGATGCTTTGCCGCGCCCGGGACGCCGACCGACTGTCCGAGGCGGCCGACCGGACGCTGGCCCCCCTGGCCGGCCACCCGGTCTATCGCAGCTTGTTCGACACCTTCCACCCCCCTAGACTGCCGCGCCAGAGGAGCAACAGGACCCCTTCATGATTCCAGCGAAAATCGCGTCCGATCCGGTGACCTGCCCGGCACCGGATCATCTGTATGTCGAGGTTTTCGCCGCCTGCGACATGGCCTGCCCGATGTGCGTGACCCTGCCCTACTGGGAAGGCCAGCGGCGCATGCTGTCGCGCGCGGACCTGCGGGAGCGGGTGTTCCGGCCCGCAGCGGCGCGGGGTATCCGGCGGCTTCTGATCAGTGGCGGCGAGCCGTCGCTGCGCAAGGACATCTTCGATGTTCTCGAAGATGCCAAGACACTCGGGTTCGAGATCTGGTTCGCCACCAACCTGCTGCGCTACACCGACGAGAAGCTGCATCGCCTGCTGTCGGTGCTCGACGGCAAGGGCCACGTGGTGGCCGTGTCCTTCGATTCATCCGTACCCGGGGCAATGGACGTGATCCGCGCCGGGCTGGTGTTCGAAACGGTCAACGCGAACTGCCATCGGCTGCATGCGCTGCGGCGGGAAACGGGCAGTCGCGCGTCCACCTGCGCCACCATGATCGTGCAGGCGGAGAACCGCAATTCCGTCGCCGGGACCATCGACCACGTGCTGGACGGTATCGGCTTCGACCGGATGCAGGTGCACCTGCGCCACGACTACAAGTCCGTCACCCCCGACAATGCCGCCAGCCAGGTGCGGGCGGACTATTGCGAGGAGCACGAGCGGGACCTGATCCGCGCCGGGATGCTGGTCCACGCCCGGGCGGCGCGGGACAAGCGTATCCTGGTACGTCGCCGGATGCAGGACTGGGTCCAGTTCGTGCGCGACCCGCAGAACCTGACATTGCCCTGCGAGGCCACCCGGTTCCTGTTCGTCAACGCCGAGGGCGTGATGCGGTCCTGCATGTTCGGCCTGCCCTATGCCGACCTGCGCCGCATCTCGATGGACGAAGCCCTGTCGTCGGACGCCTACGAAGGCGTGAAACGCTTTGCCTCGGGCTGCAATATCTGCAACCTGAGCTGCCACTGAACCGGGCGGGCACGATGGACAAGGCGACGCGCGCAATGCCCGGGATTTCCCTGCTGCCCGAGGTGGTGAGCACCGATGTGGATGGGGACGCCTACCTGCTGCACGTGGAGACCGGGGTCTACCTGCGGACCACGGGGCCGGGCACGGTGATCGTCGACCTGCTGGCGGAACCCGTCGGCACGGCGGAGATCATCGCGCGGCTGCAACAGGACTACGACGTCGGCTTCGAAGAGGCGGAGAAGGCCGTGACGGCATTCGTGGCGGACCTGCGGTCCCACGGCATGATCGCCGAAGGCTGAGCACCGCCCGGCCGGTGTCTCCGGCCCCGGTTGGCCCCCGGTCTTCGCATGCCGGGAGATTCCGAGATTTTGTCGAGCGGGTCCCGTAATTGGGTTATCGGCTGATGAGCAGTCGAATCCAGGGGCTCGTGATGGAAAACAGTCTCGGCAATCTGAAGGCGGGATCGGTGGGATCGGGGGATTCCGGGGGCAACGGGGTGCTGACCCCCGATGCGCTGCTTCGCACCCATGCGCGGCTGCAGCCCGGCAAGGTGGGCGCGCGGGATCTCGATCGCGAACTGACATACAGGCAATGGAACGCCCGCGCCTGTCGGCTGGCGAATGCCCTGCTCGGCATCGGGTTGCGTCCCGGCGACCGGTTTGCGGTGCTTGCCTTCAATCGGCTGGAGTGGGCGGAGATCTACTGCGCCGCGGCCAAGGCCGGCCTGGTCGCCGTGCCGATCAACTTCCGCCTGGTCGGGTCGGAAGTCGGCTTCATCTGCAGGAACAGCAGTGTTTCGGCGATCATTGCCGAAGATGCCCTGCATGGTGTGGTTGAAGACATCCGCGCCGACATGGACCTGCCCGACGATCGCTACATCCATTGTGGCGGTCGGGGAACGCCGCCCGGCTGGCGCGGCTACGAGGACCTGGTGGCCCGTGCATCGGAGCAGGAACCGGGGATCGACGCGAGGCCCGACGACCCGTGGTGCCTGATGTATACCTCCGGCACCACCGGCAATCCGAAAGGGGCCATCCGCGGCCACCGCGGCATGTCGATGCTGGCGCTGATGACCCAGGTCGAGCTTGGTCTCCAGCGGCGCGACGATGCCCTGCTCGTCATGCCGATGTGCCACGCCAATTCACTGAACTTCTTCACGTCATTCCTTTCCATCGGGGCAACGGTGACGATCTTCTCCCGCGCCAATTTCGATCCCGAACTGTGCCTTCGGACCATCGGTGAGAAAGGGGTCACCTTCTCGTCGCTGGTGCCGACGCATTTCACCATGATGCTGGAGGTGCCGCACGGCGCACGCGGCGATGCCGGGTTCGAGCGGGTGGAGAAACTGATGGTCTCGTCGGCGCCTGCCCGTGTCGAGACCAAGCGCGAAGTCATGCAGATGTTCCCGAACTCCGGCCTGTTCGAGCTCTACGGTTCGACGGAGGCCGGCTGGGTGACGATGCTGCATCCCGACGAACAGTTCGCGCACCTGGGCACGGTCGGTCGCGAGGTCGTCGGGTCCGCCCCGATCCGCATGCTGGACGACGACGGCAACGAGGTGCCGGACGGGGAACCCGGCGAACTGCATTCCCTTGGTCCCTACGCGTTCGATGGATACTGGAACCTGCCGGACAAGACCGCGGAGGCCTTCCGGGGCGACTACCTGAGCGTCGGAGACATGGCACTGCGCGACGCGGACGGTTTCATCCGCCTGATCGACCGCAAGAAGAACATGATCATCTCCGGCGGCGAGAACGTCTACCCGTCGGAAGTCGAAGCGGTGCTGGCAGCCCATCCGGCCGTGACCGACGTGGCCGTCGTGGGCCGCCCGGACGACCGCTGGGGCGAACGGGTCGAGGCCGCGGTTGTCCTGAAAGCCGGCTCCGAGGTCGATGCGGGCGACCTTGCCGACTGGTGCCGCACCCGCCTGGCCGGGTTCAAGCGGCCACGCGGCATAACCTTTCTTGCGCCGGACGAGATGCCGCGCAACGCGACGGGCAAGATCCTGCATCGCGTCCTGAAGGACATGCTGGAAGAACGCGCCTGAAGCGATCTTCCGAACTCAACGGAGTAGATGATGACCGATACGCGTGACATGAACCAGGCCGGGGACAGCGTGGCCGCCTGGATCGCCCGGGCCCTCCAGGCGCAGGGCGTGACCTGCGTCTTCGGCCTGCAGGGCGGTCACATACAGCCGGTCTGGGACCATGTCGCCCGGCTGGGCATCCGCATTGTCGACGTGCGCGACGAGGGCGCGGCCATCCACATGGCGCACGCCTGGGCGGACCTGACGGGCAGCCTCGGCGTGGCGATGGCGACCGCCGGGCCGGGCGTGACCAACTGCGTCACCGGCATGGCGAACGCATCGCTGGCGCGTACGCCGGTGCTGCTGCTCGGCGGCTGCACGCCCCGGGCCCAGGCCAACATGGGGCCGCTGCAGGACATCGCCCACGTGGACATCATGGCACCGGTGACGCGGTATTCACGCACCGCGCGGGTGGCGGAACAGGTCCCGCGGGAACTGAACGAGGCGATGGCCCGCGCGATGGGCGATTTCGGAGAACCCGGTCCGGCCTACCTGGAGATACCGACGGACGTGCTGCGGGTTCGCGTGCCCGAGGCACTGGTGCCATCGGACTGGCTGTCCCCGATCCGGGGTCGGCGCCTTGCGCCCGATGCCGAGCGGATATCGGAAGCCGTGGCGGCGGTGCGGGCCGCGAAGCGTCCGCTGGTCGTGACCGGTCGCGGCGCGCGCGGCGCGGGTGATGCGCTGGTCCGCTTTCTCGTCGCCGCCGGCGCGCTCTCCCTCTGCACGAAGGAAAGCCGCGGCCTTGTTCCGGGCGATCACGAGGCCGTGGTCGGGGCGGTCCGCGCCGCCGCCATGGGCCAGGCCGACCTGGTCATCACGGTGGGGCGGAAGCTGGATTACCAGCTCGGTTTCGGCTCCCCCGCCGTCTTCCCCGACGCCCGCTTCCTCCGCATTGCCGACAATGCCGGAGAGCTGATCGACAATCGGCGCGGATCGCCGGAAGTCCTGGCCTCCGCCGACCTGGCGCTGGAGGCAATCACGGCTGAACTCGGCCATGACGCGGGCGACATCGACGACGGCCGGCGGGACGGCCTGCGGGCCACGCACCTGCAACCGCTGCCGACAGGCAGGACCCGCTCGGCCCCGGAACCCGCGCCGGGCGGCCGGGTCCACCCGATCGCCACCCTCGACGCGCTGAACCAGGCCGTCCCGGAGGGCCACATCGGCCTCGCCGCCCGCGCGTACCTGTGCACCTTCTGCCGACACGGCCCCGCCGACCACGCCACCGCTGG
>CAJYBQ010000352.1 GCA_913064755.1 uncultured Alphaproteobacteria bacterium | reverse complement strand
TCATCGTTTCGGCGCGGGGCTTCGTGCGCCTGGTTGGGGCGGTTGTGCACCTGAAGTCGGAAAGCCACTGGTACGGCATGTGCCACGGACTGGTTGAGGGGTTCGGCGTGGACCGGATGGCGGAGCGCCAGCGGCGGGCCTTCGGCGTGGCGGGGGATCCACTGACCTGAGATGCCGATGGCAGGGGCCGGCGGACGGCATCAGGACGGGGCGTCGGTCGCCGCGAATTCATTGTAGACGGCGATAGTCCGCTGCCCCATCAGGGTCTTAGTGAAGTTCGCCTTGATATGCGCCACGGCCCGGGCCGCCAGTGCATCGCGCTGCGGCTGATCCATGGCAATGGCGATTTCCACCGCGCGGGCCAGGTCGGCGGCATTGTCCGGTTCGACCCACCAGCCGGTCTCGTCCGGGATGACGGTTTCCATCGCGCCACCGATGCCGGTGACAACCGTCGGGCGCCCCATGGCCTGGGATTCGACCGCGACGCGACCGAAGGCCTCCGGCTCCACGGAAGTCGACGCGACGACGCTCGCCAGCGCATAGGCCGCCGGCATGTCGCGACAGGTACCGACGAAATAGACCCGCGATTCGACACCGAGTTGCTGCGCCATGCGCCGCAGTTCCAGCTTGTAGGCTTCATGCCCGACATCGCCGCCGGCAAAGACGACCACCGCGTCCGGGTCCTTCAGCAGCGACAGCGCCTCGATCATCACGCGCTGCCCCTTCCAGCGCACCAGCCGCCCGGGCACCAGGATCACCGGGGCCCCGGTGGGCAGCGACCAGGCTTCGGAAAGCTGGATCATGCGACCGGGGGTGATCGCGGCGACATCGAACTGCGCCATGTCCACGCCGCGCGGAATCATCCTGATTCGCGCGTCCGGCAGGTCCGGCGCGGTGTCGCGCAGGTACTGGCGGATGAATTCCGAGGTCGCGATCACCCGGTCGCCACGGAACATCACGTTGTTGTAAGCCCGCTTGGCCGCGTTCTGGCCGTTGTAGGGCCCGTGAACGGTCGTGACGAAGGGGCAGCCAGTGCGGCGCGATGCGAACCAGGCGCTCCACGCCGGTGCGCGGGACCGGGCATGGACGATGTCCACGCCTTCGGCGGTGATCAGCCTTTCAAGCTGGCCGATGTTGCGCCACATGACGTAGGGATTCTTCGATCGCAGCGGCAGGGTGATGTGTTCGCCGCCGGACCGCTCCACCTCCTGCACCATGTGGCCGCCGGAGGAAGCGACCAGCGCACGATGTCCCGCCACGGACAGGGCCGCCGCCATGTCCACGGTGCCGCGTTCCACCCCGCCGGTGACCAGCGCGGGCAGAACCTGCAGGACCGTCAGGGGGCGGTCCGATCTTGACGGGTTGCCCGCATTGCGGATCGGTGGTTCGTTTGTCATGAAAGTCACCGGGCCAGGAGACGAATGTGCCGAACGCGCCGAAACGATTGCCGCGAGTCGATGGAGAAACCATCGCTTACCACCATACCACGGGCAAGACACCCGGCATTGTGTTCTGTGGTGGTTTCATGTCGGACATGGGTGGCACCAAGGCGCTGGCGCTGGAGGCGCATTGCCGGGAAACCGGACGCGCGTTCCTCCGGTTCGATTACCTGGGCCACGGCGAAAGCTCCGGCAGCTTCGCCGACAAGGGCTGCATCAGCCGCTGGACCGAGGACGCGGCGGCGGTCATCACCGCGGTGACGGAGGGACCGCAGGTCCTGGTCGGATCGTCCATGGGCGGCTGGGTCATGCTGAAGCTTGCGCTTGCGCTGCCGGACCGTGTTGCGGGCCTGGTCGGCATCGCGCCCGCACCGGATTTCACCACCTGGATGTGGGAAGAAATGGGCCCCGACAACCAGGCGACGATCATGGCGGAGGGGCTGATCCGTGTCCCGTCGGAATATGACCCCGAAGGATACGTCATCACGCGCAGGCTGATCGAGGACGGGCGCGCCAACCACTTGCTGGACGATGGTCCGCTGAACATAGACGTGCCTGTCCGCCTGCTGCATGGCATGGCTGACCCGGACGTCCCCTGGCAGCATTCGCTGCGCATTGCAGAGAAGCTGGTATCGAACGACGTTCGCGTGCATTTCGTCAAGGCCGGGGATCACCGGCTGTCCGAACCCGGCGACCTGGCGTTGCTCTGCACGACGGTGGAGGAACTGGTCACCACCATCGGCACCTGATCCCGCGACCCGCCCCGCATCACATCAGGAACAGCAGGTTGTTCTCCTCGTCGAACACCTCGTAGGCGCCGCGACCTGAATCGTAGAGCATGGAGGCACTGACGCCGCCCAGCCCGTCGGACAGGTCGATCTGGGTCACGACCGTTTCGTCGAAGGTGACCGAACCGGCACCGTCGGGGAATTTCGCGGTCCAGCTGCCGTTGCCGTTGTCGATGAAATCCACGTCGTCCAGTTCCAGCCCGCCGCTTGACCCTTCCAGGATCAGCCGGTTGCCGATATCGACGTCGTTGATGATGTCGTTGTTCGACGATCCACCGCTGCCCGCCTGCACCAGGAAGGTATCGAAGCCGTCACCGCCGTTCAGGATGTCGTCGCCCAGGCCGCCTTCCAGCGTGTCGTCGCCGGCACCGCCGAACAGTTGATCATCGCCGTTGTCGCCCAGCAGACGGTCGAACCCGTCGTCGCCGAACAGGGTGTCGAACCCGGCATCGCCGTGCAGTTCGTCGTCATCGTCGCCGCCGTGCAGCAGGTCGGCACTTATGCCACCGCCCAGTGTGTCGTTGCCCGCACCGCCATCCAGCGTGTCACGGCCGCTGCTGCCGAACGCCATGTCATCGCCGTCACCGGCAATCACGCTGTCATCGCCGGAACCGGCATTGACGAAGTCATTGCCTGCGCCCGCGTCGACAAGGTCGTCGTCGGAGCCACCGTAGACCACGTCGTCACCGTCGCCGGCGTTGATCGTGTCCTTGTTGATGCCGCCATCCAGGAAATCGCCGCCTGCGCCGCCTTCCAGGTTGTCCGCGCCGCCGCCGCCGATCAGCGTGTCGGCATTCGCGCCACCGACCAGGGTATCGGCACCGCCCTCGCCAAAGGCCTCGTCCGCGCCGTCACCGACCTGCACGAAGTCATTGCCTTCACCGGCCAGCACGAAATCGTCGCCCAGGCCACCGAAGATCACGTCGTTGCCCGACCCGCCACGCAGTTCGTCCGTGCCGTCACCGCCATCCAGCGTGTCGGCACCGGATTCACCTTCCAGCGTGTCATCGCCCGCTGCACCGGTGATCGCGTCATTCAGGTTGCCGCCGCGCACCAGGTCATTGCCCTCGCCCGCATCGATGGTGTCGGAGCCACCCAGGCCATGCAGCGTGTCGTCGCCCGCGCCGCCGTCGACGGTGTCATTGCCACCGTCGGCATTGACGAAGTCATCGCCGATGCCAGCGGTGATCTGGTCGTTGCCATTGCCGCCGCGCATCTTGTCGTTGCCGGCGCCGCCGTCGATGGTGTCGTCGCCGTCACCGCCCCGCACCGTATCGTTGCCGTCGCCACCTTCGACCAGGTCATCGCCGTCCTCGCCATCGGCAAAGTCGTCATCCGCCCCGCCGAACAGCTGGTCGTTGTCGATACCGCCGCGCAGGTTGTCGGAACCGGCACCACCGATCAGCGTGTCGTCATGAATGTCACCGCGCAGGCTGTCATCGCCATCGCCACCATCCAGGCTGTCTTCGCCCGTGAAGCCGATCAGGCTGTCATCGCCCAGGCCGCCGAAGGCCGTGTCGTCCTGACCGCCGGTGTTCAGCGTGTCGTTGCCTTCGCCGCCGAACAGCTGGTCATTGTCGAAATTGCCCTGCACCAGGTCATCGCCCAGGCCGCCGATGACGATGTCGTTGCCACCCGCACCGAACAAGGTGTCGTTGCCGATGTCGCCGGTCAGTTCGTCGCTGCCCAGGTCACCGCGCAGGTTGTCGTTGCCCGCACCGCCGTCGATGGTGTCGTCGCCGTCATCACCGCGCACTTCGTCGGCACCGTCGCCACCTGACAGGACATCGGCATCGGCACCACCGCGCAGCAGGTCCGCACCGGCGCCGCCAACCAGGCTGTCGGCACCGTCGTCACCACGCAGGGTATCGTCGTCGTCACCGCCATCCAGCGTGTCACCGCCCGCGCCGCCGACCAGGATGTCATTGCCCGCGTCGCCCTGGATCTGGTCATCCTGGCTGCGACCAATGATCTGGTCGTTGCCTGCACCCGCCGCGAAGAGGCGCGCATTGCCGCCCTCGCGATCCGACAGGGAAACCGTGTCGTCGCCACCAAGCGCGGCGTCCGTGGTCCCGGCCCGGAAATCATCGACATCAATGGCGTCGAAATCCACCTGGTTGCCGCTCGCGGTGGACCGCGGATCCTTCCCGACCGCGATATCCGCACCGACCACGTTCGCGATGCTTCCCATCGGCTAGACCCGTTCTCCTACCCTCACCGTCCCCGCCTCCGCACCGTCGTCCGCCCATCCGACCGCGCGGCCCGCT
>CAJYBQ010000351.1 GCA_913064755.1 uncultured Alphaproteobacteria bacterium | reverse complement strand
TGTTTTGTCATATGGGTGTATTGTTTTTTTTTTCAAGCAGAAGACGGCATACGAGATAAAGGAATGTGACTGGAGTTCAGACGTGTGCTCTTCCGATCTCGCACGCCCTCGATGTTCCGCGCATGACGGATCACCCGGTTCAGTTCGGCCTCGTCCTGGGCGATGCCGATCAGGTAGATCGTGCCATTCACCGTCTCCAGCGAATAGTTGATGCCGTTGACGTCCGGGTCGCCGATGATCTTGCCACGAAGTTCGGTGGAGATGCGCACATCACGGGCAAAGCTCTGGAACCCGCCTTCGGTCGTCACCTGGATGGCATTGGCGACTTCCTTCACGCCCTCGATCTTCCAGGCCATGGCCTCGGCGCGCAGGCGGCTTTCCTGCTCTCCGACCTTGCCCGTCAGAAGAACGCGCCCTTCCACCACCTCGTGATCAACATCGCGGAACAACTGGAAACTGTCTTCCAGCAGGCTGGCCGAAAGCTGGGTCGAGATGCTGGCGTCATCGATGGCAGCCCCGATGGACCGTTCCTGCGCCAGGCTGACACCCGCGGTCGCACCGGCACCGACAACCGCACCTGCACAACCACTCAAGGCCAGCGCCGCGCCGAGCAGCAGGGCCGCTGTCGTCGTGCCGGACATACCAAACCGTCGTGCCATCTTCCCGTCTCCTGTTCCTGCAGTCCACGCCGGGTCGGCGCGCCTGCGAATCATGCAACCAATGATACAGGCATCTGGGTGCCCTGCCGTGGTGATTTCAAGGCCGCCACATGTCGGCCAGATGGCGGGGCCAGCCGCGCGGAGACACCGCGACCAGGTCGAACCGGTAAGCCTCGACCCCCTGCCCGAGCCTGCCGGAAGCCCGCAGATACTCGGCCGCGCGGCCGATCCGTTGTTGCTGATCACGGCTGACCGCGCGGCGCGCGGCGTCCTGGTCGTCCCGCCGCTTCACCTCCACGAAGGTCACGACATTGCCACGGCGGGCGACGATATCGATCTCCCCCAACGGGGTCCGCATGTTGCGCCCCACGATGCGATACCCCTTCAGGCGCAGGAACCAGGCGGCGATCGTCTCGGCATTGCGCCCGGCGAGGAACGCGCGTCGCCGGGCCTGCTGCGACCGCTGCGCCGCCATGTCAGGTTCCGCCCTTGTCCGACCCGCCCTTGTCGGATCCCAGGGCCAGGGCGCGGCGATAGACGTCGCGCCGGGGCAGACCGGTTTCCGCCACGACGGCATCCACCGCGTCCCGGGTACGCAACCGGGAAAGCTGGTCGCGCAACAGGGCATCCAGATCCACGTCATCCGCCAGGTCGCGGCGGTCGGGTGGTCCGATGACCAGCACGATCTCCCCCTTCGGCTGGCCTGCCTCCTGATAATGACTGACCAGTTCCGGCAGGGTGCCACGACGCACCTCCTCGAACATCTTGGTCAGTTCGCGGGCCACGGCAGCCTGTCGCGGCCCCAGCACCAGCGACATGTCGGCCAGAACCGCCTGCAGCCGGTTCGCGGTCTCGTAGAAGACCAGCGTTGCCTGCACTGCCCCCAGTTCCTGCAGGACGGTGCGGCGTGCCGCGGACTTCGGCGGCAGGAACCCGGCAAACAGGAACCGGTCACTTGGCAAGCCGGCAACCGACAGCGCCGTGACGACCGCGGACGGCCCGGGCACCGCGTGCACGGCCACCCCTGCCTGCCGGGCGGCATCCACCAGCTTGTATCCCGGGTCGGACATCAGCGGCGTGCCCGCATCGCTGGTCAGGGCGAGCGCCGCGCCGCCCTGCAATGCCGCGATCAGGCCGGGCCTCACTTTCGCCCCATTGTGATCGTTGTAGATGTCGAGGTAGGTCGTGGCGCCAAAGCTCTGCAACAGGCGTCGGGCGACCCGGGTGTCTTCGGCCAGCACACGGTCGGCGCTGCCCAGCACCTGCCGGGCACGCGGGCTCAGGTCGTCGAGATTGCCGATCGGGGTGGCCACGACGTAAAGTCCCGGCGCCAGGGCGCGTTTGCCAGCCATGTCGGTGCTGGCGGTCTTGGGTGTGGAAGGTCTGGCCATGGCCTTAGGGTACGCCGATTCTGAAGGGATTGCAGGTATGTCAGAACGCGGATTTTTTACAACAGCAAGCCGCCTGCCCCGCATCGGCCCGATGGCGATCGGCCTGCTGGCGTTTGGCATGCTGGCCCTCGCCGGTTGCGCGGACCCGAAGGCCGATGCGCCGGTGACCGCCGCGCCGAAGCCGGTCGCGACACCCTCCCCTGCCGCTGTCCCCGCATCGCCACCACCTGCGGAGCCCGTGCTGCCCAGCGGCCTGGCCGGCAGTTTCGGCAAGATCGAGACCCGGTCTGCCGATGGCTTCCGCATTCAGCAGACCCTGCTCAGCCGTCCTGAACTGGATGGCCGACGCCCGGTCCACGTGGCCGTGCTGGTGCCCTTGACCGGCAATGCCGGCGCCGTCGGCCAACGCCTGCTGGATGCCGCGATGCTGGCGCTGTTCGACCAGCAGCAATCCCGCCTGAACCTGGTTCCGAAGGACACGCTGGGCACCCGCGAGGGGGCGGAGGCAGCGGCCCGGCTGGCAATCGCCGAGGGGGCGGAGATGATCATCGGCCCCCTGTTCGGCGATCACGTTGAAATCGTCCGCGCCGTGGCTGCCCCTGCCGGGGTCCCGGTGCTGGCCTTTTCCAACGACAGTACCGCGGCGGGCAATGGCGCACACATCCTGGGCATCACGCCGGCCAATGAGGTCCAGTCGGTCATCGGCTTTGCCCTTGCCCGGGGGCACAGCCGTATCGCGGCCTTCCTGCCGGATTCGGTCTATGGCCGCCGGGTGCACGAGGCGCTGATCAACACCATGAACGCGTCGGTCGGTGAACTGGTACGCGTCACCTATTACCCGGCAGGTGCGGAAGCCGATGACGAACTGTTGCTGCAGAATGCGCGGGAGTTCGCGGACTACGACCTGCGGCAGCTGGCCCCGGAGGAGGAAATGGCCAAGCTGGCGCAGCCGGACGACAACATTTCCCGCGCCGCGCTGAAACGGCTGGAGGTGCTGGATACGCTGGGCGATCCGCCGTTCGATGCCGTGCTGCTGGCCGAACCGGCCAACCGCCTGCCGACCATCGCGCCGCTGCTGGCATTCTATGACGTCGACCCGGTAGTGGTGCGCTACCTGGGGCTTGGCGGCTGGTTCGCCGATGACCTGCAGTCGGAGCCGACCCTGATCGGCAGCTGGTTCCCCGGACCCGACCCCGCCTTCTTCGCCAGTTTCGCGGAACGGTTCCAGGCCGCTTTCGGAACCCCGGCCGACCGGGTGGCCATGCTGGGGTATGACGCGGTGGCACTGGCCGGGACGCTGGTGCGCGACGAGGCCGCCGATGCGCAGTTGTTCCGTGACGAAGTGCTGTTGAACGACCAGGGCTTTGCCGCCTACTACGGCGCGTTCCGCCTCCGCCAGACCGGCCTGAGCGAGCGTCTGCTGCCGATCCTGGAAGTGACCCGCGACGGGCTGCGCGTGGTCGGGACACCGCGTGAGGGCTTCGCGCCGCTGTTGAACTGATGCACGCCCGGTGCCGATTCCATCTTCGACGGGAATGTTCTAGCATCGGGCCACGAACGGATTGAGCGTTGCTGGATTTGAGAGGGATTTCGAGATGGATGTACGGGCAGCACTGGCCGTCGAGGCCGGCAAACCGCTGGAAGTGACCACGGTACAGCTGGAAGGGCCGAAAGCTGGCGAAGTGATGGTGGAGGTGAAGGCCTCCGGCATCTGTCACACCGACGAATTCACCCTGTCCGGCGCCGATCCCGAAGGCATCTTCCCGTCCATCCTGGGCCACGAGGGCGCTGGCGTGGTGGTGGAGGTCGGCCCCGGCGTCACCTCCGTGAAGCCCGGCGACCACGTGATCCCGCTCTACACGCCCGAATGCCGCCAGTGCAAGTTCTGCCTGTCGGGCAAGACCAACCTCTGCCAGGCCGTGCGCGCCACGCAGGGCCAGGGACTGATGCCGGACGGTACCAGCCGTTTCAGCCTGAACGGGTCGCCCGTCTATCACTACATGGGCACATCCACCTTCGCCAACTACACGGTGCTGCCGGAAATCGCGGTGGCGAAGATCCGCCAGGACGCGCCGTTCGAGAAGGTCTGCTACATCGGCTGCGGCGTGACCACCGGCCTGGGTGCCGTGATGAACACCGCGAAGGTGGAGGTGGGATCCACCGCCGCGGTCTTCGGACTCGGCGGTATCGGCCTGAACGTGCTGCAGGGCCTGCGCATGGTCGGCTGTGACAAGACCATCGGCGTCGATCTGAACAACGACCGGAACGAGCTGGCGAAGAAGATCGGCATGACCGACTTCATCAACACCAAAGAGGTGGGCAACGACAAGGGCGTCGAAGCCATCGTCGACATGACAGACGGCGGCGTGGATTACTCGTTCGAATGCATCTGAAAAGAGAACGAGATGCGCCAGGCGCTGGAATGCTGCCAGACGGGCTGGGGAGAGAGAGACGCCAG
>CAJYBQ010000350.1 GCA_913064755.1 uncultured Alphaproteobacteria bacterium | reverse complement strand
GCATCACCGGGCTGCGGATCGCGGGCCTGTCAGAGCCTGTGCAGCTCTTCGGCCTCGACCTGGTTCCGGCCTGACCTTCTCGCGGGCAGATCAGGCGGCCGGCGGCAGGAAACGTCCCGCCCCGTGATCCATGCCACGCAGGGCATTCAGGATCGCCACCAGTCCGTCATCGCGCAGCCGTTCCAGCTCACGGATCGATGTTTCACCCGCCTGGTCGTCCGACTGGGTGACGACGCGGTCCAGCAGTTCGTCGGTCAGTTCGGGGGCTTCCAGCCTGGTCCAGGGCAGTTTCAGGGCCGGGCCGAACTGGCTCATGAAGTGCCGCATCCCGGCCTCGCCGCCGGCCACGCGGTAGATCATGAAGGTGCCCATCAGCGACCAGCGCAGTCCGGGACCCATGTTGATGGCGCGGTCGATCTCGTCGACCGTGGCGACGCCGTCATTGATCATGTGCAGGGCCTCGCGCCAGACCGCTTCCAGCAGGCGGTCGGCGATGAAACCATCGATTTCCTTGCGGACATGCAGCGGGTGCATGCCGATTGATTCATAGATCGCGCTGGCCTGTTCGATCGTTTCAGGCGCCGTCATCGCGCCGCCGCAAAGCTCCACCAGCGGCAGCAGGTAGACCGGGTTGAACGGATGCCCGACCGTCAGCCGCCCGGGATGTTTCATGCGCGATTGCAGGCGGCTGGGCAGCAGGCCGGACGTGGATGATCCGATGATGATCCCGGCGGGCAGCAGGGCGTCGATCTGAGCCAGCATGTCGATCTTCAGGTCTTCCCGCTCCGGCAGGCTTTCCTGCACGAAGTCGGCGCCGTCCAGCGCGGCCTCCAGGCTTGTGACCACCCGCAACCGGCCTTCCGCGGGACGGCCATCCGGGTGCAGCCGGTCGAGCGCGTGCCGCGCATTCGCGAAGACGGCGGCAAGTTTCCGCTCCGCCTCCGGGTCCGGATCGAAGACCGTGACGTCCGCTCCGGCGAGGCAGAAGCGGGCCGCCCAGCCACCGCCGATGACGCCGCCGCCGACCAGGCCGACCCTGCGCGGCAACCGCGCGCTCATCGTTTCACCAGCTTCAGGCGCTCACGCACCTCGGCCGGACCCTGGACCCGGACATTCATTGCCTTCAGCAGCGTGACGGCGCGTTCCACCAGGGGCCCGTTGGTGGCCATCACGCCCTTGTCCGGCCACAGGTTGTCCGCCAGCCCGACGCGGACATTGCCGCCGGCCAGCACGGCCATGGCGACGAAGGGGATCTGCATGCGACCGATCGAGAACCCCGACCAGGTGGCCCCGGCGGGCAGGCGGTTGACCATTGCCATCAGGGTCTGGGGATCGTCCGGCGCGCCGTAGGGGATGCCCATGCAGAGCTGGACCATCATCGGGTCATCCAGGTAACCGTCGCGCGCCAGCTCGTTCACGAAGACCAGGTGGCCGGTGTCGAAGACCTCCAGCTCCGGCCTGACACCCAGTTCCCTGACCCGCATTGCCATGGTGCGCAGGGCACCCGGCGTATTGGTCATGACGTAGTCGGACTCGGCAAAGTTCATCGTGCCGCAGTCCAGCGTGCAGATTTCCGGCAGCAGTTCCTCGACATGCTTCAGCCGTTCCAGCGGTCCCACCATATCCGTGCCGGCGGGGTCGAGCGGCAGCGGCTTCTCGCCCGGGCCGAAGACCATGTCGCCGCCCATGCCGGCGGTCAGGTTGATGATCACGTCCACGTCCGAATCACGCACCCGCTCCACCACCGCGCGATAGAGCGCCGTGTCGCGACTGCCCTTGCCGGTTTCCGGGTCGCGGACATGGATGTGAGCGATGGCTGCCCCGGCGCGCGCGGCCTCTATGGCGCTGTCGGCGATCTGTTCCGGCGTGACGGGCACATGCGGAGACTTGTCGGTCGTGGCCCCCGACCCGGTCACCGCGCAGGTGACAAATGCTTCGAAATTCATGCCCGATCTCCCCGATGCTATGCGTCAGCGACAGCTTTATGCATGCGAATGCGTTCAGGGAAGCCCGATCCCGACAGGTCATGCCGCAGTCGGGATACCCGTTGTGCCGTTCGCGGAGGTATGCACGGAAAAAACAAGGGGAGGGGAGCGTCATGGCCTTCGGTATCACGCCCGGAACACGTATTCGGAAGTCGCCGTTCTTCGACGCCACCGTGGCGGCAGGGGTCACCGACCTCACCGTCTACAATCGCATGTACATGCCGACGGGCTTCGGTGATTTCGAGGCCGAATACCGACGGCTGATCGAAACCGTGGCGCTCTGGGACATGGCGGCGGAACGCCAGGTCCAGGTCAGCGGCCCGGACGCGGCGCGGCTGGTGCAGATGCTGATGCCGCGCGATATCTCGAAGATGAAGGTCGGGCAGGGGCGCTATGCCCTGCTGAACGACGTCAAGGGACGGTTGATCAACGACCCGGTGCTGCTGAAACTGGCGGAGGACCGGTACTGGTTCTCCATTGCGGATTCCGACATGGAATACTGGGTCGGCGGTATCGCCGCCGCCACCGGGCTGGACGTGGATGTATCGGAACCGGATGTCTCGCCGCTGGCGATCCAGGGACCGAACGCGCCTGCTGTCGTGGCCGACCTGTTCGGCGACTGGGTGCACGACCTGAAGTACTTCGCTTTCCGCCAGGCCGACCTGGACGGCATCCCGCTGCTGGTCGCCCGTTCGGGGTGGAGCAAGCAGCCGGGTTTCGAGCTCTACCTGATGGACGGCAGCCGCGGCACCGATCTCTGGAACCGGGTGATGTCGATGGGGCTGCCGCATGGCATCGGTCCGGGTGCGCCGAACGTTGTCGAACGGACGGAGGGGGACCTGCTGTCATGGGGCGCCGACACGCGCCCCGACGCGAACGTGTTCGAACTCGGCATGGAGGCCTTCGTCAACCTGGACATGGAGCCGGATTTCATCGGCAAGGCCGCCCTGCGCCGCATCCGCGACGAAGGCCCGAAACGCCGCCGCGTCGGCCTGTTCATCGATCCACCCAGCCTGAACGCGTCGGAAGACAACTGGCCGGTGTGCGACGGAGCCGGCAATACCGCGGGGAGTGTTTCCATCGCCGTGCCGTCCATCCGCCTGGAACGCAACATCGCCATTGCGCTGGTCGATGCGGCGCACGCCGCTGTCGGTACACGACTCGTGGTCGATACGCCCGATGGTGCCCGTGATGCGATGGTGACGACGCTGCCGTTCATTCAGCCCGGCGGGTGAGCCGCCCGCCTGGCCAGGCGCGGTGACGCTGCCTGCCCGGGGCGCTGCATCAATCCTTCAGGCATGCAGCAATCAATTGCCGGAAGGCGTCGGCACGGTGGCTCATGGCGTGTTTCGCATCCGGGTTCATCTCGCCGAAGGTGATGGTGTGGCCGACCGGCTGGAACACCGGGTCATAGCCGAACCCGCTGGACCCCCGCGGTGGCCAGACGATCTCGCCCTCCACCCGGCCCTCGAAGGCGGCTTCATCCCCGTCCGGCCAGACCAGGGCCAGGGCACAGATGAAACGTGCCGAGCGTTCGGTCCGCCCGCTTTCCGTCATCTCGCGGTTCAGCCGCTTCATCCCGAAGCCGAAATCCCGGTCCGGTCCGGCGTAGCGCGCCGAGTGAATGCCGGGCGCACCGTCCAGCGCGTCCACCGCCAGCCCGGAATCATCCGACAGGGCCGGCAGGCCGGACGCGGTGGCGGCGGCACGGGCCTTCAGCAAGGCATTGCCGATGAAGCTGTCCTCGGTCTCGTCCGGTTCCGGCAGGTTCAACTCACCGGCGGATACGGCCTCCAGCCCGAAGGGGCGCAGCAGGTCGTTGATCTCCCGCACCTTTCCCGCATTGTGGCTGGCAACGACGATCTTCTTCTCGGTCAGCCTGCGGGCCATCGGCTCAGCCCTCGATCGCGGCCTGCTGCAAGGCATTCAGCTCCGCAGTGCCCTTGCGCGCCAGCCGCAGCAGTTCCATGAATTCCGCATCCGTGAAGGGGGTGCCTTCCGCCGTGGCCTGGATCTCGACCAGGGTTCCGCCATCGGTGATGACGAAATTGCTGTCGGTTTCGGCGTTCGAATCCTCGTCGTAGTCCAGGTCCAGCACCGGCTGACCCTGGTAGATGCCGCAGGAAATGGCGGCGACCTTGCCGACCAGCGGGATCGACTTGATCGCCCCCTTCTTCACCAGTCCTTCCATGGCGATGTGCAGGGCAACCCAGCTGCCGGTGATCGCGGCGGTACGGGTGCCGCCATCGGCCTGCAAGACGTCGCAATCCACGCGGATCTGGCGTTCGCCGAAGCCTTCCATGTTGGTCACCGCCCGCAGGGAGCGGCCGATCAGGCGCTGGATTTCCTGCGTCCGGCCGGACTGCTTGCCGCGCGCGGCCTCGCGGTCGGTGCGGGTGTGGGTCGAACGGGGCAGCAGGACGTATTCGGCGGTGACCCAGCCACCGCCGGAAGTGCCGCGGCAGGCCGGTCCCTGTTCCTCGGCGGTCGCCGCGCCGGGCCCATCCGCGTCCCCGCACGCGG
>CAJYBQ010000349.1 GCA_913064755.1 uncultured Alphaproteobacteria bacterium | reverse complement strand
CCCGGACGGCAACCCGATCCTTATCGACCAGCACGTCTGATCGCGGGCCGACATCTCCCGGCCCGGAATATCGACCGGCAACGGGTCGTCCAGGCTTCACCGGCAGGTTCAGCGCCGAATGCCCGAGCATCCACCGCGCCGCGCCCGGCATCAGATATGGCGATCCCAGTAAGGCGGATCGCCGAAGTGGTTGCCGAGGAAGTCGATGAAGGCGCGGACCTTGGGCGAGAGGTGGCGGCGGTTGGGGTAGACGGCGTAGATGCCGGATCGCCCCATGTCGAAGTCGGTCAGCACAGGCACCAGCCGCCCGTCGCGGATGGCGCGGTAGGTGATGAAGGTCGGGTCGACCAGCAGGCCGATACCGGCGATCGCGGCCTCCCGCAGGACTTCGCCGTTGTTCGACCGGACCGTGCCGCTGACCTGTATGGGCATGGGTCCGTCAGCGGTGCGGAACATCCAGGTGCCGGGGTTCGGGGACAGGGTATAGATCAGGCAATTGTGGTCACTCAGGTCGCGCGGGTGTTGCGGCACGCCGTGGCGGGCGAGATAGTCCGGGCTGGCCACCATCAGGCGTCGCGCCGGGGCCAGTTGCCGCGCGATCAACGTCGAATCCTGCATCGCGGAGATACGCACTGCGACGTCGAAACCACTGTCCACCAGGTCAACGAAACTGTCCGTCAGTTCCATGTCGACGACGATCTCGGGGTAGGCCTTGGCGAACCCGGTAAGGGCCTCCGCCAGGTGCATGGTGCCAAAGCTCATGGGCGCATTGACACGCAAGCGTCCCCGCGGCGCGCCCTGCAGGTTGGCGACGGCTGCCTCCGCCGCCTCCGCTTCCTCCAGTATCCGGGCGCAGAATTCGAAATAGACCGTGCCCACCTCGGTCAGGCTGATCTGGCGGGTATTGCGGTTGACCAGCCGCGCGCCCAGCCGCTCCTCCAGCCGCGAAAGCTGTTTCGAAACGGCGGACTTCGACAGCGACAGCCGCTCAGCCGCCAGGGTCAGGCTTCCCGCCTCGGCAATTGCCGCAAATACCGCCATGGCGGAGAGATCATGCATGGGCTCACCCTGTTTCCATCTGGAAACGGGATTGTTCCTTGTAGGCGTTGGCCTGTCAGCCCGCGACGCACCATATGCGGTGCATTGACAGAAGGGAGGACACGATCATGGGTCAGTTGGAGAATGGTGTCTGGCGCGCGGTACCACGCAAGCCATCGGCCAAGGGCGAGTTCGTGCGAAACGACGCCCAGATGCGCAACTGGATCAGCGCCGACGGCAGCACCGACTTCCCCGCCGAGGCCGGGCGCTATCACCTCTATGTCTCCTACGCCTGTCCCTGGGCGCACCGGACGCTGATCTTTCGCGCGATCAAGGGCTTGCAGGACGTGATCGGCTTTTCCGTCGTCAACCCGCTGATGATGGAGAACGGCTGGGAATTCACGGAATACCCCGGCGCGACCGGCGACCCGGTGAACGGCTTCACCTATTCCCATCAGCTCTACACCACCGCGGACCCGCACTACACGGGGCGCAGCAGCGTGCCGGTGCTCTGGGACAAGCAGCGCGGGACCATCGTCTCGAATGAATCGTCGGAAATCATCCGGATGCTGAACAGCGCCTTCGACGCCTTCGCCACCCCCGGTGACTACTATCCGGCAGAACTGCGGACAGAGATCGACGCGATCAACGACCGGGTCTACGCGACCGTCAACAATGGTGTCTATCGCAGTGGCTTCGCGGTGACGCAGGAAGCCTACGAGGATGCGGTGTTCGCGCTGTTCGCATCTCTGGACTGGCTGGAGTCAATCCTGGCGGAGAAGCGCTACCTGACCGGCGACCGCATCACGGAGGCGGACTGGCGGTTGTTCGTCACCATGATCCGCTTCGACCACGTCTATCACGGCCACTTCAAGTGCAACATCCGCAGGCTGGTGGACTATCCGAACCTGTTCGCCTGGACCCGTGAACTCTACCAGTGGCCCGGCGTGGCGGAGACGGTCAACCTGGACCATATCCGCACCCACTATTACGCCAGCCATGAACAGGTGAACCCGACCCGCATTGTCTCGGTCGGCCCGGATATCGACTTCGCTGCCCCACATGGGCGCGGTGCTTGATCGGATGATCTGCACGGGACCGGGCGCGAACCTGGTCCCGCCCGGTTCCGACCGATCGGCGATCAGTCGGTGCCATTGTCCTTGAAGGTGTCGAGGACGGAAATGCCGACATGTTCGCCGGTCACGACGATCTCGCCGCGGGCGATGACCTTGTCGTTGGCCAGGATCCAGGCCGGATCGTCCACGTCTGCGTCCAGTTCGATGACGGCACCTCGACCCATCTTCAGCAACTGGTGGATCGGCATCTGCGCCCGTCCGAGAACGACGGAGATTTCAACCTCCACATCGCTCAATGCCATTTCGACGGTCGCCGTGTCCTGGTCGCTCATGTCGTCTCCTGTGCCAAACGTCGGCAGGTTGGGTCGATGCCCGGTCGCAACGCCGGTTCGATGGGCCTATCATGGGGCTTCATGGTTAGCAGGCGGTAAACAGCGCAGATGAATCTGGAATGGCGGATATCGAACGACCCGGTCCCCTATCCCGATGCGATCCAGTGGATGGAGGCGCGGGTGGCGGCAATCCGCCAGGGCAAGGCAGCGGATTGCGTCTGGCTGCTGGAACATCCCGCGCTCTATACCGCCGGCACCTCCGCCGACAGCGCCGACCTGCTGCAACCGGACCGGTTTCCCGTCCATCAGGCCGGCCGTGGTGGCGAATATACCTACCATGGGCCGGGCCAGCGGATCGGCTACGTCATGCTGGACCTGAAGCAGCGGGGCCAGGATATCCGCCGCTTCGTGCATGACCTGGAACAATGGGTCATCGCCACGTTGGCCGGCTTCGATGTCGTGGGCGAACGGCGCGACGGACGCGTCGGTGTCTGCGTCGTGCGCGATGACGGTCGGGAGGACAAGATCGCCGCCATCGGGGTCAGGGTGCGGCGCTGGGTGACGTTCCATGGCATCTCGATCAACGTGAACCCTGACCTGGAACATTTCTCCGGCATCGTTCCCTGTGGCATCCAGGAACACGGCGTGACGTCGCTGCATGATCTCGGAATCGCCGCGGACATGGCGGAGGTGGATGCAATCATGCGCCGGACCTTCCTGCAGGTATTCGGCGCATCGCGGGAGGCAGCGGCATGACCGACACGGACGAGCTTTCATCGACCCCGCCACTGCCTCTCAGTCCCTATCGCGTGCTGGACCTGACGCGGGTTCGTGCCGGCCCCACCGCCGTGCGGCAGCTTGCCGACTGGGGGGCGGACGTCATCAAGATCGAGACACCGGATTCGGCAGGCGGTGACGGCGGCCTCGGCGGCCCGCGCGACGGTCCCGACTTCCAGAACCTGCACCGCAACAAGCGCGGCATGACCCTGAACCTGAAGAAGGCGGAGGGCCGGGCCACCATGCTGGACCTTGTCCGCCACGCGGACGTGGTGGTGGAGAATTATCGCCCCGACGGGAAGGAACGGCTGGGCATCGCCTGGCCGGTGCTCAACGCCGCCAACCCGCGCCTCATCCTCGCCAGCATATCGGGTTTCGGCCAGGACGGGCCGTACCGCGAACGACCGGGCGTGGACCAGATTGCCCAGGGGCTGGGCGGGCTGATGTCCATTACCGGCGACCCGGACGCGCCACCGATGCGTGTCGGCATTCCCATCGCGGACCTGACCGCCGGTCGGCTGGCGGCGCAGGGCATCCTGATGGCCCTGCTGGCGCGCGGACAGACCGGCCAGGGCCAGTGGATACGCACGTCCCTGTTGCAGGCGCAGACCTTCATGCTCGATTTCCAGGCCGCGCGCTGGCTCGTGGATGGGGAGGTCGCGGGCCGTGTCGGCAACCAGCACCCGACATCCGTGCCGACCAATGCCTACGAGACGGCCGACGGGCATATCAATGTCGCGGCGGTGGGGGACCGCATCTACGAAAGGTTCTGTGACTGCATCGGTGCGCCGGAACTGGCGCAGCACCCCGACTTCGCGACCGGCGGCAGGCGGTACCGCAACCGCGCTGCCCTGAACGACCGCATTGCCGTCATCCTGAAGACCCGCAACAGCGCCGACTGGATCGACGTGCTGAATGCCGCCGGGGTGCCCTGTGGCCCGATCAACAGCATCGACCAGACCTTCGCCGACCCGCAGGTGCAGCACCTGGGCCTGGCGCGGAAGGTGGCCGACGACGGCCCGGACCTGACCCTTGTGGCGCAGCCGATTCAGGTCGGCGACCATGACCCTGCCCTGCGCCACCGCATGGCACCCAAGGGGGCGGATACCGACGACATACTCGCCGAAATCGGCTACGACGCCGCACAGATCGCGGCCTTGCGCAACGATGGCATCATTTGAACCGGATCGGCACCGAGGCTGGTCCGCGCGCCGATCAGGCGACCACTGAATACCGGGGGAGAAGCAGGCAATGAAACTCGACACCACGCGGATGCTGGCGGAAAAGGACGGCTCGA
>CAJYBQ010000348.1 GCA_913064755.1 uncultured Alphaproteobacteria bacterium | reverse complement strand
TGCTGCGCCTCTACCGGGTTCCCCACGCCATCTCTTTCGGGCTGGAACGCGCCAGGGGCACGCGTGACATGAGTGCCCATGCGTGGGTCATGGCCGGGCCGGTTGCTGTCAGTGGCGGGCAGGCGTTCGGAAAGTACCAGGTCGTCCGCATGTTCGTGGGCCATGGCCTGGCGCCGGGGGGCAGCACGTGAATCATGTCAGCAGCCTCCATTCCCTGCTGCGGCGCGCGCCACGTCCCCATCTGCTTGCCCTCGTCAGCCTGCTGCTGCTGGGCAGCCTGACCGAAGGGATCGGCATCATCCTGCTGGTTCCGTTGCTGTCATCGCTGATGGGCGGGGACAACGGCAATGCCATTGTCCAGCACCTGCTCGATCTTCTTGCCGCGCTGGACATACCCGCGACGCCGTCGGGTTTCCTGCTGGTCTTCGTCGGCCTGGTGGCGCTGCGCAGTGTCATCCAGTTCGCCAAGGACAGGACCAGCCTGACCCTGCAGTTCCGGGTTGTCGACGACTTGCGGGAAACCTGCATCCGGCAGTTGATGCGCGCGGACTGGCGCTGGATCACGACGCAGACCCGGACCGACCACATGAACCTGGTACTGGGGGAGGTACAGCGCATCGGCACGGGACTGAATGCCGGGCTGACCCTGCTGACAACCCTGGCAACCGCCCTTGCCTATTTCACCGTGGCGCTGGTCTTCTCCCCCGGAATGGCGGCCCTGATCGCCCTGGCCGCCGGCATTGGCTATGTCGCCATGCATCGCATCCGGCGGGGTGCCTCCCGACTGGGCGTGGAACAGACCAATGCCAACCAGGACCCGATGGCCAATGTGCAGCAGGCCTTCGTCGGGCTGAAGCTGACCAAGATCCTGGGCAGCGAGAGCCGCCACATCGACCTGCTGATCAGGACCGTCGCCCAGGTGCGCCGGACGCAACTGAAGTTCGGCATCGACACCAGCCTGACCCGCAGCCTGCAACAGGTCATCGGCGCGGCATTGCTGGCGCTGTTTGTCTTTGCCGGCCTGGAATGGCTGTCACTGTCGCTTGCCGAACTGCTTGCGCTGACGTTCCTGTTCGCGCGGCTGATGCCGCTGCTGCTGTCGGCCCAGCAGTTCCTGCATCGCTGGCTCAATGCCGAACCCGCGCTGCAGGCGGTGGACCGGTTCATCGCCGAGAGTGCCGCGCATGCGGAGCCCCTGCCCGGGGCCAACGAGCCCGCCTGGCAGGTGAACGAGGGCATCAGCCTGCGCAACGTCACCCTGGAATTCGCCGGGCGCACGCAACCGGCACTGCATGACCTGACCCTGTCATTGCCCGGCAGGACGACCACGGCGATCACCGGCCCGTCCGGGGCCGGCAAGAGCACCCTGGCGGACATTCTGATGGGATTGCTGATGCCCGATGCGGGGACGGTCGAAATCGACGGGCAGATACTCGACCAGTCATCTCAGCAACGCTGGCGACGCGCGGTGGCCTATGTGCCGCAGGACGTGTTCCTGTTCAACGACACCCTGCGCGCGAACCTGCTGTTCGGCAATCCGGATGCAACCGAGACGGATCTCGTCGCGGCGCTGCAGAAGGCATCGGCGGATTTCGTCCTCGCGCTGCCGGATGGCCTCGACACCATGGCCGGGGACAATGGCGTGCGGTTATCCGGCGGCGAGCGCCAGCGGCTTGCCCTCGCGCGGGCGCTGTTGCGAAAGCCCGCCCTTCTGATCCTGGATGAAGCGACAAGCGCCCTGGACGAAGCCAACGAACAGGCTGTCGTCACGGCCCTGCAGCAGTTGCGGGGCCAGGTGACCATCGTGCAGATCGGCCACCGTGCCACCACCCTGCAGCATGCGGATCAGGTCGTGGCACTGGAAGCCGGACGGCTGGAGAAGATCACGCACAACCGGTGACACGGCAATTGTCGCTGGCGGGATGATCAAGCCAAACGGGCAAGGCGGTCATTCGGACCGTCCATGACCCCACCAGCCATGCCAAAACAGCAAAACCCCGCATTCGGCAGCGCTTGGCAGCCAGATGCAGGGTCGGATAGTCGTCAAATTGCTGATCGGAAACCTGAAGGATTCCCGCGATCACCAGGGACCGCGAGACACGTCAGCTGGCTGAGGTAACACCGTCGGTGCCGGCCACGGGCTGGTTCGCGGTCTCTTCGGAACCAAGCACATTCAGAACCGGGCTCTCGTAAACCTTCTTCTCCACAGCTTCGGTGGTCGAGACCTTGTCGTCGGAGATGGTGCGCTGGGTCATCAGATTATTCCGCTCTTGAACGATGGATAAATGCGTTCCGTCGTTTCTAAGCATCTGCCCGGCGATTGGCAAGTCCGATATGCGCCCGAAAAGCCGCGCCCGGGCGCCGGGAACCGGCCCGTTTCCGGGCGATGCAGGCAATAATACTGTGTTCTTGCAGGTTTCGGGGCTATGCATCGAAGGCGGACATGGCGATGCAGGCCACCGATGCGGTCATTTCTGTTCCGAAATGTGGGAAATATGTCGCATTTTCAAGGGTAAAGGGCAATCCGGAAGGCATCCGGCCCGCGCCAACTGTGCTAGACGGTGCGCGTCGAAGCGCAGCACGGCGACGCGGGTGGAGAATCGGGGACAGACACGAAAGATGGATGACTGATGCCAGACAAGTCGCCTGTCGATTTGCCGGTCCCTGACGATCGGTCGCCGACGGATACCCCGCTGGAGGAGATGACGCTGGCCCTGATGTGCCGGGCGGACACGCTGTCCGCGACGGAGGTGCGGGAACTGTCCACGGCGGACTGGAACCGCATTCTCGCCTGGGCGGGGGAGCATCGCTTTGCCCCCTACCTGCACTACAGCCTCCGCGAGGCCGGCCTGCGGGACAGCCTGCCGCGCGATGTGGCCGACACCCTGGCCGAGACCTACCGGCGCGTGACCATGCGGGCGCTCTCCATCCAGCGCGACATGGTGCAGGTCAGCCGCATCCTCGACGCCGCAGGCATCGGGCACCTGTTCATGAAGGGCGCCTACCTGGCGCAGTTCGCCTACCCCGAGACCGGCCTGCGCCCCATGCGCGACCTGGACGTCCTGGTGCGCCGCGACGAGAGCCTGGCCGCGTTCGATGCGCTGCTGGACGGCGGACTGGAACGCGACCCGAAGCAGATGGGCAATCCGGAAGCCTACCTGGCCACTTCCAAGCACCTGCCAAGCATCCGGATTCCCGGCGGCACGTCGGTCGAGGTCCATACCCTGACGACCACGCCGAACGAGGTCATGCCCTACGATGCCGCGCTGGGGCGCTTCGAGGTGCTGGGACCGCGCGGCATTCACCGGAACCTGGCGGGCAAGGACATCTGCTTCTCCGGACCGGAAGACCTGTTGCTGCATATCTGCGTGCACGCGGTCCTGGACAACCAGTTCAACAACGGGCCGCTGACGCTGAGCGACATCGCCTGGATACTGGCCCGGCACGACATCGACTGGCCCCTGTTCTGGCGGCTGGCCCGGGAACGCAAGGCCACCCGTGGCGTTGCCCTGGCGCTGCGATTGCAGGAGCGTGAATGGCCGGGGGTGAAGATCGGGTGGGACGCGGACGCGGCCGGCATCATTGCCGCCGATGATCCGATCCTGACCGTGGCGGCGCACAGCCTGCTGCGCAGTTTCGATGCCCGCGGCGACGTCGCCCTGCAGACCGAACTGGCCGAGACCCCGACCGTGGGAGGAAAGTTCGGCCACCTGCTGGGCCGCGCCTTCCCCAGCCGCGCCAAGATGGAGCGCGAGTTCCCGGTTTCGGCCAGTTCACCCAGGGTCTGGCTGTACTACCCGCTGAAATGGTGGCGCCTGGGCCGGCGCCTCGCCATGTTCATGCGCCACAGCACCGATGACCGGGCGCGGCGCGATACGCGGAACGTCGGCGCGATCCTCACCTGGCTGAAGGATTGAGCCTGCCCGGGGACCGGCATTCCGATCCGGTCCGGCGCGGCGAAGTCTCCCGCCAGGGCCGAACACCCTTTGGCGCCGGGGCCAGCCGTGGTCTATTGGCGGAAAGCCAGACCAGCAATCCGCCCGACCGGAGGCGCCCGATGTCGTTCGACTATACCCCCCTGCTGCCCGCCCATGTCCCGGCCCCCGCGGCCCGGTGGACCGGTTTCCCCGAATACAATTTCGTTGGTGGCCACATCGACGACGTCACCGTGCCGGTGGACGACCTGCGGGCGGCGATCGACCGGGTGCTGGCGCGGGAAGGGTCCGACCTGGCCACCTATTCGCTGCAGAGCGGGCCGCAGGGATACGGGCCCTGCCGCGATTTCGTCGCCACCAAGCTGAAGCACTACAGCGGCATCGAGACCACGGCCGACGACGACCTGATAGCAATCGGCCCGCAGCAGGGGACGCACCAGGTGAGCACGCTGCTGCTGGACAAAGGGGATACCGTCCTAGCCGAGGCAACCAACAACCGCCGAGCGCAACGGAAGATAGGTACGCTAGTGCTGACAATGGAGACGGAGCTCCGGATAGGCAACGTCATTACACACACCGAGGCGCAGGAGG
>CAJYBQ010000347.1 GCA_913064755.1 uncultured Alphaproteobacteria bacterium | reverse complement strand
CCGGCTAGGCCAGCCAGCAGGACTTCGGCGATGCCGCCGCCGCGATGTGAGGCGCCGAGACGGAGCAGGCCCTGTGTCGCGTCGGGGGGGTCATGCCCGAGACCTAGGGCCAGGCGGAGTGTCCGACGGGCGCGCCCTTCCTGACACCGGCGGACCACGTGGAGGCCCTGAACACCAACAAGCATCACCGGCTGTTGTCCTGCGGCCGGGCGACACCCTATTCGCGCGTCGAGATCATGGACGAGGAAGGCAATATCCTGCCCCGGGGCGAGTCGGGCGAGATCGTGCTGCGCGGCCAGATGGTGATGGAAGGCTATTTCAACCAGCCCGAGGAAACGGCGGCGGCCGGTGCGCATGGCTGGCACCATACCGGCGACATCGGCCGGATCGACGAGGATGGATTCGTCTACATCGTCGACCAGCTGAAGGACCTGATCATCACCGGTGGCTTCAACGTGTATCCGTCCGAGGTGGAGCAGGTGATCTGGACCCATGCGGCGGTGCAGGACTGCGCCGTCATCGGTGTGCCGCATGAGAAATGGGGCGAGGCGCTGAAGGCCGTCATCGAACTGAAGCCGGGGATGGAGGTCTCGGAGGCCGAGATCATCGCGCTGTGCAAGGAAAAGCTGGGTTCGGTGAAGGCGCCCAAGTCCGTCGATTTCTGGCCGGAACTGCCGCGCAGCCCGGTGGGCAAGGTTCTGAAACGCGACATCCGCGCGCCTTACTGGGAGGGCAAGGGGCGCAGCGTGGGGTGACGTTCCGGTGTCGCAGGCGCGCCTGTCAGGCCGGAGAGGCGCGCCGCGCGGTCACGCAGCCAGGACGTAGTGGATCCGGTCGAATTCCGCGCGGAGGCGGCGGGTTTCCCCGGCGAGGTCTTCCGGGGTGTCGGACAGCAGGGCGCGGGCGACAAGGGCGGCGACGTCGCCGACACGGTCCCGGTTCACGCCCCATCTGACCAGTTCCGGCGTGCCGATCCGCAGGCCGTTCAGATCACCATCCACCGGCGCGATGGGCAGGCCGATGCCGCAGGCGAGGAACCCGGCCTTGCGGAGTTTCCGCGATGCGGCCTGGCCACCGCCGAAGCGTGCGGCCTCGACGGCGAACTGGTGCGACGTGGTGCAGCCATTTTCGCTGGCGAACACCGGAATACCGGCCTCGACCAAGGTATCGGCGAAGACCTTCGCGGTAGCCACCATCTCGGCGGCATAGTCCGCGCCATGGGTGATCCAGTCGAGCATGGTCAGGGCCAGGGCGGCTGACTTGGCCGCATCGAAATTGGCTGTCATGCCCGGGTAGGCAATGGCATCCAGCCGTTCCGCGATCTCGGCATCATTGCTGACGATCAGGCCGCCGGCCGGCCCGCCGAGGCTCTTGTAGGTGCTCATGGTCATCAGGTGGGCGCCCTCGGCCAGCGGGTTGCGCCAGGCCTTGCCGGCGATGACACCGCACTGGTGGGCGGCGTCGAGCAGCACCTTGGCCCCCACGGAATCGGCGATCGCGCGGACGTCTGCCACCGGGTGCTCGAACAGGTTCAGGCTGCCGCCGACCGTGATCAGCCTCGGCTGCACCTGTTGTGCCAGCGTGCGAAGTCCGTCGACATCGATGGTATAGCCATCCGCGTTGACCGGGGCCGCGACCGTGTTGACGCCATAGAGGCCGGCACAGCCCGCCAGGTGATGCGTGACATGGCCGCCGATGGTGGCCGGTGGCGCGATGATCGTGTCGCCCGGTCTGCAGGTCGCCATGAAGGTATAGAGGTTGGCGATGGCGCCGGAGGGCACCCGGATCTCGGCGAATTTCGCGTCGAAGACCTGCGCCGACAGTTCCGCCGCGATCACCTCTATCTCCTCGATGGCTTCCAGCCCGGTCTCGTACTTGTCGCCGGGATAGCCAAGGGACGCCCGTGTCCCCAGGCCCGATGACAGGATCGCCTCTGCCGCCGGGGACATGACATTGGTCGCGGGGTTGAGGTTGAAGCAGTCGCGTTCATGGATCTCGCGGCTGCGGTCGGCGAGCGCCTGCACCCGCTGCGCGGTCTGCAATGCCGGTTCCGCCGCCGTGCGGCTGGCGATCTCGTGGACGCGTTGTTCGGATGCCGCGGGCACCCAGCTTCTCGGTGCAAGCATGGCTCTCGCCCCCTTGTCGTTCGGTTCGCGACCGCAGGTGCCACGGGCCTCAGCCCATGCGCATGCCGCCGGAAATGGTGATGGTCTGACCGGTCATGCCGTCGGACTCGGTGGAGGCGAGGTAGACAGCCAGGTGTGCGATCTCCTCCGGCTGCAACATGCGCCCGATGGGAACCCGGTCCACCAGCGCCTTCTGCATGGCCTCCGGCGTGATGCCGTTGAGTTCCGCATGGACCGAGAACTGGTCGATCATGTCCGTCTCAACGAAGCCCGGGCAGATCGCGTTGATGGTGATCCGGTCGCGCGCGTGTTCCAGCGCGGCGCAGCGGGTCATGCCGACGACCGCATGCTTCGACGTGTTGTAGATGCCCTGGTTCATGGATTCCCACTTGCCCGCCGTGGACGCGACATTGACGATCTTGCCGCCGCCCGCAGCCTTCATGTGGCGCAGCGCGAACTGCATGGTGTGAAACACGCTGTGGGTGTTCACCTGCATGACCTGGTCGAAATCCTCGGGCGTGTAGTCGATGAAGCGCGCGGCCTTGTAGATGCCGGCATTGTTGACCAGCACGTCCATGCCGCCCAGCCGGTCTATGCAGGCCGCCATCATGGCCTCCACCGCGCGCCGGTCACTGACGTCGGCCGCGTGGATTTCCACCTTGTGGCCGTGTTTCAGCGCGGCATCACGCGTGGCCTCCAGTTGCGGCAGGCCGGTCGCGACCAGGAACACGTCCGCGCCCTCTGCCGCGTAATGCTCTGCAATCGACCGGCCGATGCCACGGCTCGCGCCCGTGATCAATGCCTTGCGTCCCGCCAAACGCCCCGCCATCTCGATCATCCCTCCCTGTCTGTCGGGCGATCCTAGGCCATGGGCCATCGTGATTCACACAAACAATGACGGCCACCCGGCGCGTGTCCGGATGGCCGTCAGTGCATGGCGTCCTGCCAGGTCGATCAGTTCAGGCGAACGTACTCGAAGTCCACCGGCTTGTTGTTGATGCCGCGCCGCGGCGGGCCGATCCAGCTCGCATACTTGCCCGGCTCCCTGACGGCGATCATCAGGGACCTGACGTAGGCCTCGTCCTCTTCCGTGGGCAGCCACTCGTGTTCCCGCGCGCGCCATTCGTCGGCGCTGATCAGCTTGCCTTCCGGCGTTGCGTGAACCGTCGCGAACTGGCCGATGTCGCGGTGGAAGGCCCGGTGCGGCAGCTTCAGTTCGAAATCGACGCCGGCCTTGCGGATGGCACGGTTCCAGCGGTCCACACCCTTCTGGCAATCGGCGACATAGTCGTCGCGCAGCCGTTCGTTCAGCGTGTGCAGGGCCGATTCCTCGCTGGTGCCGATGGTCTCGCCCGCCAGCGCCGCCACCGTGTAGGTGTCGTCGGCGGTCAGGCTCCCGCCTTCCTGCCCGGTCTCGTCGAAGCGGCCCTTCAGGCCCATCGTGTAGTAGTTGGCGGCATTGGTGGAATTCTCCGAACCGAACAGGTCCACGGAGACGGAGAAGTGGAAGTTCATGTACTTCTGCAGCAGCGGCAGGCTGATCCCGCCCCAGGCTGACACGTACATCGTGTCGTGTTCCTGCATCAGTTCCAGCGTCCGGTCGATGACGCGACCGATCCCGGTCTCCCCCACGAACATGTGGTGGGCCTCTTCCGTCAGCATGAAGCGGCAGGTGCGGGCCAGGGGGTCGAAGCCGGATTCGGCCAGGCTGGCGAGCTGGTACTTGCCATCCCGGTCGGTGAAGAACGTGAACATGAAGAAGCTGAGCCAGTCCGGCGTCTTCTCGTTGAACGCGCCCAGGATGCGGGGCTTGTCCGGCTCGCCCGAGCGGCGTTCCAGCAGACCCTCTGCTTCCTCGCGGCCGTCACGACCGAAATGGGCGTGCAGCAGGTAGACCATCGCCCAGAGGTGGCGGCCTTCCTCAACATTCACCTGGAACAGGTTGCGCAGGTCGTAGAGCGACGGCGCGGTGGCCCCCAGCAGGCGCTGCTGTTCCACGGATGCCGGCTCGGTATCGCCCTGGGTCACGATCAACCGGCGCAGGATGCCGCGATACTCGCCGGGAACTTCCTGCCAGGCGGCTTCCCCCTTGTGATCGCCGTAGGCAATCGTGCGTTCGGGGTTGCGGTCGGCCAGGAAGATGCCCCAGCGATAGTCGGGCATCTTAACGTAGTCGAAATGCGCCCAGCCCTTGGCGTCGACCGATGTTGCCGTGCGCAGGTAGACGTCCTTCTGCTGGAAACCGTAGGGACCGATATCGCCCCACCAGTTCAGGACGTTCGGCTGCCATGCCTCCAGCGCGCGTTGCAGGCGGCGGTCGTCTGACAGACCCACGTTGATGGGGACCTTGTTTACATGAGCGATGCCCCTATCAAACGCCCCCGCGGCTCACGGTATTTGTG
>CAJYBQ010000346.1 GCA_913064755.1 uncultured Alphaproteobacteria bacterium | reverse complement strand
TCGCCGCCGGGCAGGCCCATGGCGCGCAGATCGCCTGTTCCGCCATGACCACCGTGTTCGACGCCCTGCGGGTCGGAAACACGGATGGCGACCACGACCTGGTGACGGACGACATGGTCGTGCTGGCGGAGGCGATTCACGACGGCATGGCCAGCGGGCGGCTGCGGGCGGATCACTACCTGCATCTCAGGTGCGAGGTGTCATCGCCGGACTGCCTGGACGCCTTCGAACGGCTGGGCGGCAGGGATGGCGTCCGGCTCGCGTCGCTGATGGATCACGCGCCGGGACAGCGCCAGTTCGCCAACCTGGATGCCTACAAGGTCTACTACCAGGGCAAGCTGAAGATGACGGACACACAGTTCGCGGCCTTCTGCGACATGCGTGTGGCGCAGTCACGGGACAATTCCGACCGGCACCGAACCGCCATCGCCGAGATCGCCCGGCAGCGCGGTATCGTGCTGGCCAGCCATGATGATGCAACCGACGATCATGTCGACGAGGCGGAGGACAACGGCGTGCGGGTGGCCGAGTTCCCGACGACGGAGACCGCGGCCCGCGCGTCCCACGAACGCGGCATGGCTGTGTTGATGGGGGCACCCAACGTGGTGCGTGGCGGTTCCCACTCCGGCAATGTCGCGGCACATCACCTGGCCGAACTGGGACTGCTGGACATCCTGTCGTCCGACTACATCCCCTTCAGCCTGATACAGGCCACGTTCCAGCTTGCCGAGACCGTGGATGGCATTTCCCTGCCCATGGCCGTCGGCATGGCGACCTGCACGCCCGCGCGCGCCGTCGGGCTGGACGACCGCGGCGTCATCGCGCCGGGCAAGCGCGCCGACCTGGCCCGTGTACGCCAGGATCGCGGCGTACCCATCGTGCGAACCGTCTGGCGGCAGGGGCAGCGCGTTGTCTGAGGGAACCCTGCTTGTCATCGTCGGTCCCAGCGGTTCGGGCAAGGACACCCTGATCGACGGGCTTCGGACGCATTTCCGGGGCGACGGCTCGATCAGGTTCGTGCGCCGCACGGTTACCCGGGAACCGGACCCGAACGCGGAAGACCACGCGAGCATGGGTGTGGCCGAGTTCGAAGCAGCGGCACGGGACGGCGCGTTCTCCGTGACCTGGGATGCCAACGGCCTGAAGTACGGCCTGCCCGCCGATATCCACGATCACCTGGGTCGTGGCGGTATCGGCATCGCCAACGGATCGCGCCAGGCCCTGCCGGCCATACGCGCCGCCTTTGCCCGCGTGGTGGTTGTGGCGGTGACGGTCAACGAGACCGAACTGGCCCGCCGCCTGGCCGCGCGTGGCCGGGAAACCCCGACGGAGATCGAAGCCCGCCTGCAGCGCGCCCGCGCGGTCAGCGTCACCGGCGCGGACGTCATCCACCTGGACAATTCCGGCCCGCCGGAAGTCGCGACGGCGACGCTCTGCGCATTGGTCACGCGGTTGCGCGACCAGCCCGGCGATTGATCGACGGGGTGCCCTCCAAGAACGACAATGCCCGGCGCTGGGACGAGCGCCGGGCATCACGAAGTGGTCAGCCAGTCTGTGTTCCGTCAGCCAGGGCGGACCGCGGCTGCAGCCCGCCCGACTGACCGTCCCCGGATCACGCGATGTCGAAGCGATCCGCGTTCATGACCTTGACCCAGGCGGCAACGAAGTCGTTGACGAACTTCTCCTGGTTGTCGTCCTGGGCATAGAACTCGGCATAGGAACGCAGGATCGAGTTCGAACCGAAGACCAGGTCGATACGGGTTGCCGTCCACCTGACCGCGTCCGTCTCCCGGTCGCGGATTTCGTACAGGTTCCTGCCCGTCGGCTTCCACGCGTAGGCCATGTCGGTCAGGTTGACGAAGAAGTCGTTGGTCAACGCCCCTTCATGGTCGGTGAAGACGCCATGCTTCGTCCCCCCGTGATTGGTCCCCATGACACGCATGCCGCCGATGAGGGCGGTCATCTCCGGCGCGGTCAGGCCCATCAGCTGCGTGCGGTCGAGCATCAGTTCCTCGGCAGTGACGACATAGTCCTGCTTCAGCCAGTTGCGGTATCCGTCCGCGACGGGTTCCAGGACGTCGAAGGATGCGGCATCCGTCATCTCGTCCGTCGCATCGCCACGGCCCGGCGAGAACGGTACCGAGATATCGAAACCCGCGGCCTTCGCCGCCTGCTCGATGCCCATGTTGCCGGCCAGCACGATGACATCCGCCACGCTGGCGCCTGTCTTCGCCGCAATCGGTTCGAGGACGGACAGGACCCGGCCGAGGCGCTCCGGCTCGTTGCCTTCCCAGTCCTTCTGCGGTGCCAGGCGGATACGAGCGCCATTGGCGCCGCCCCGCATGTCCGACCCGCGATAGGTCCGGGCGCTGTCCCAGGCGGTCGAGACCATCTCGGCGACCGTCAGGCCGCTGTCGGCGATCATCGCCCTGGTAGCCTTCAGGTCGAAATCCGTACGCCCCGCGGGAACCGGATCCTGCCAGATCAGGTCTTCCGTCGGCACATCCGGGCCGACGTAGCGTGCCTTCGGCCCCATGTCGCGATGGGTCAGCTTGAACCAGGCGCGGGCAAAGACGTCGGAGAAATAGGCCGGGTCCTTGTGGAACCGCTCCGCGATCTTTCGATAGGCCGGGTCCTCGCGCATCGCCATGTCGGCGTCGGTCATCATCGGCTTGCAACGGATCGAGGGGTCCTCGACATCGACAGGCATGTCCTCCTCGCGGATGTCGATCGGCTCCCACTGCCAGGCACCGGCGGGCGACTTCTGCAATTCCCATTCATAGCCGAACAGCAGGTCGAAATAGCCGTTGTCCCACCTGGTCGGATGCGTGGTCCAGGCACCTTCGATGCCGCTGGTGATGGTGTCGCGGCCCTTGCCTTTCCCCGTCGGGTTCTTCCAGCCCATCCCCTGTTCCTCGACGTCCGCGGCCTCCGGCTCGGGGCCGAGCAGACTTGCATCGCCATTGCCGTGCGCCTTGCCGACGGTATGGCCACCCGCGGTCAGGGCGACGGTTTCCTCGTCATCCATGGCCATGCGGGCAAAGGTCTCGCGGACCTCTTCTGCGGTCTTCAGCGGATCGGGCTTGCCGCCGACACCTTCCGGGTTCACGTAGATCAGGCCCATCTGCACGGCGGCCAGCGGGTTCTCCAGTGATTCCGGGGCGTCGTCGCTGTCGTAGCGATCCCGGCCCAGCCATTCCTTTTCCGCCCCCCAGTAGGTGTCCTTCTCCGGGTGCCAGATGTCCTCGCGTCCGAAGCCGAAACCGAAGGTCTTCAGACCCATGGATTCATAGGCGACGGTGCCGGCCAGGATCATCAGGTCCGCCCACGACAGCTTGTTGCCGTACTTTGTCTTGATCGGCCACAGCAGGCGGCGCGCCTTGTCCAGGCTGGCATTGTCAGGCCAGGAATTCAGCGGCGCGAAACGCTGGTTGCCGGTGCCCCCGCCGCCACGGCCATCGGCCAGACGGTAGGACCCCGCCGAATGCCAGGCCATGCGGATCATCAGGCCACCGTAATGTCCCCAGTCGGCCGGCCACCAGTCCTGGCTGTCGGTCATCAGCGCGTGCAGGTCCTGCTTGACCGCCTCCGCATCCAGCGTCTGCAGCGCATTGCGATAGCTGAACGCCTCGCCCAACGGATTGGTCTTGGTGTCATGCTGATGCAGGATGTCGAGGTTCAGCGCGTTCGGCCACCAGCTCATGTTGGAATTTCCGGCGGTCGTGTTTCCGCCGTGCATCACCGGGCATTGGCCCGTGCTCTTGGAACCGTTATCGGACATCGGGGCATCCTCCTTGACCATGTTGTTCTTCCCCTGAATCTAGGAAGCCCCGCCCCCGACGTCAATAGATTGGAATAATTCTAATCAAGTGCCCGGTCCGATTTTCCGCCCGGGCCTTCTGGCGTCGGCAAGGGGCCGGGCGCGTGTCGGCAGGGCATGATCAGCCGGCGGATCGCGGTCCAAGCGTGGAGAAATAGTCATCCCACGACAGGTGTGGACGTCCGGCGGCCTCTGCATAGTCACTGCGGTTGTCGAAGGCTCCGTCCCGGATTCCGGAATAGATGCCGGCAACGACCGTTCCGATGAAGTCACCAAGAGCGGCAACCCGGTCCTGCCTGTACTGCGCCACATCCATCGCCCGGTATGCGAGAGAGGTACCGAAGGCATCGTTCATGTACCCGGCCAGTTCCGTCTGGGTCAGCGGTTCCCCGTGAAGGTTCAAGGTGCGGCCGTTGCAGCCGTCATCGGTCAGCATCCGGGCATAGGCGAAGGCCAGTTCGTCTCGCGTGGTGTACCCGCACTTGCCTGATCCAGCGCTGTTGGCAATCTCGCCGGCGGCCTTGTAGGCGTCGATGCCCTCGTTGCCCGAGAAGTACAGGTAGTGCTTGTTCGTCGGGTAGGACGTCTTCACCGGGCACAGGCTCGCCTCAAAGGGCACCCCGTGCTGTTCCAACCACTCGAGGTTCGGGTTGGCCTGCTCGCAGAAGCGCCGCAAGGTGTCGTCGCGCACCACGCTCTGCGTCTCCATCTGCAGG
>CAJYBQ010000345.1 GCA_913064755.1 uncultured Alphaproteobacteria bacterium | reverse complement strand
CCCCGGCGCACCTTTTGGGGGGACAAGTTGGAAACGCTGGCCTCCTATCCGGCTGATCCGGGCACAAGGACGAAGGCGCTCGCAGCCTTCCCGGCGGTCAAACCACCGTCAGTGTCAATAGCCAATGGCACGTATGATCAGTTCAGAACCAACATCATCCAGGCAAGCAACACCGGCAATGTCGGTACGATCCAGGGGGTCCTGAACTTCCATCTGAAGAAACCCGGAAGTCCCACGGACCTCGATAATCTGGACACTGCCCTCAAGGCTGTTGAGAAGAGTATTTCCAGCTGACCATAAGGAACACGCCATGTCGTCCATGAAGATACTCATCGTGCCAACCGCCGAAGTTGAGCATGCGAGGATACAATTGCGCGGCGAAGGTTATGTCGAGGTTTGCACGGAAGAAGAGAACCTGGATGTCGCCTTTGCCGAGGGGGGTGGCCAGACAACCGGCCTGATCGCGGACGCTGCCGTCGTGATCGGGAAGATACCCTGAACTGCTTGCCCCCGGGCAGGGCGTTTCCCGGAAGGGTTTCGCCCCGAGAACCCGCTAGATCCCGTGCCATCGGCCGTGACCACCAGGGGTGATCAACTGGTGAAATCCATCACGGCGAAGACGATGACAAAGCCCACCAGGCAATAAGCGATGAAAGCGAGATTGCTGCCCCCGCGCCGCATCGTGACACCCGGCTCGACCATGGTAGCCTGATCCGGTTCCGGTTCTTGGATGAATGAGAGATGGCAGTGCGGGCAGGCCCGCGCCCGCATCGCAACAAGACCATCACACGCATTGCACCTTCGGTACGCCATCGCAGCCTCCCCCAAGGCTTCTGACACGCCGCGTGCTGCCCCTGATCCAGCACGCCGCGCACTCCGGTTCCGAGCCATGATCCTGTCATATCGGGGCCGGCATGCGCAATATTTTCTACCCAGCGCGGAATTCGGGCAGCACTCAAACACGCCACGGTTGCTTGCCGCACCGAAATGCCTGCCTGGCCGGGACTGTCGCGCCCCGACGTGACCGGCGCCACGCCCGCGACCACGCGCCCCCCTTGGCGTGGCAGCGGTGCAGCATTACTGTCGCGCCAGCATGTGCATGGTGTGATTTGAGGCGAGCGGGTTTGAGCGAGCAGAACAAGGCGACAGCGGATCAGGATGTGATCGAACCGGGGATCGTCAATGATGAGAAATCCGGTCGGCCAAAGCCCCGGAAGGTCAATGCGCTGAAGGGCCTGATGCCGTTCGTGCGCCCCTACCGGTTGCAGGTCGGTTTCGCGGTCATCGCGCTGACCGGTGCGGCGGGAACCACGCTGGCCATCGGACAGGCCGTGCGACGCATGGTCGACAACGGCTTCGGCACGTCGGAAGGCCAGTTGCTGGACCAGTATTTCGTGGCCTTGTTCGGTGTCTTCAGCCTGTTGGCGGTCTTTACCTTCGCGCGCTATTACACCGTCACCTGGCTGGGGGGGCGCATCGTCGCGGACATCCGCCAGGCCGTGTATCGCCACGTCATAGACCTGGACCGGCGGTTCTACGAACAGACCAAGACCGGCGAGGTCATGAGCCGTCTGACCGTGGATACCGAGTTGATCCAGACCGTCGTCGGGTCCAGCGCGTCGATGGCGCTGCGCAACCTGCTGATGTTCATGGGTGGCCTGGCCATGCTGATCATCACCAGCCCGAAGCTGGCCGGCCTGGTGCTCGCCATGGTGCCGGTCGTCGTGGTGCCCATCATCTTCTTCGGACGGCGGCTGCGGAAGCTGTCACGCCTGAGCCAGGACAAGGTCGCCGCCGTGAATGCGCGGGCGGAGGAAAGCCTGAACGCGGTGCAGACCGTGCAGGCCTTCACCCAGGAAGCCTACGAGAAGCTGCGCTTCGGAAATGCCGTGAGCGAGACCTTCGCCGTGGCGCGGAAGCGGATCGCCGTTCGAGCCTGGCTGACCGCGGTCATCATCCTGCTGATCTTCGGGGCCATCGACGTCGTGCTGTGGCTGGGGGCCACGGACTTGGCGGCCGGCAGGATGAGCAGCGGCGAACTGACGGCCTGCGTCTGCTACGCCATAGTTGTCGCCGGCGCTGTCGGGACATGTTCCGAGATGTGGGGCGACCTGCAGCGCGCCGCCGGTGCAACGGAACGGCTGCTGGAACTGGCGAACGAGGAGCCGGAGATCAGGGTGCCTGAGAACGCGTCGCCCCTGCCCGCCGTCCCCGAAGGCCGGCTGAGCATGGAGAACGTGCGCTTCCACTATCCGACCCGGCCCGAGATTGCCGCGTTGAACGACTTCACCCTCGACGTGCGCAATGGCGAGACCGTCGCGCTGGTGGGGCCGAGTGGCGCGGGCAAGTCCACCGTGTTCCAGCTCTTGCTGCGGTTCTACAACCCCGACGCGGGCACCATCTCCCTGGATGGCGTGGACATCACCAGGGTTGATCCGTCGCAGGTGCGCAAGCGCTTCGGCCTGGTGCCCCAGGATGCGGTGATGTTCGGCACCTCGGCGCTGGAGAACATCCGCTATGGCCGACCGGACGCAACCGACGCCGAAGTCCAGGCGGCGGCGCAGGCTGCCGGTGCGGCCGAGTTCCTGGATCGCCTGCCCGACGGCTACGCGACCGAACTGGGGGAACGCGGACAGCGCCTGTCCGGTGGCCAGCGACAGCGCATCGCCATCGCACGCGCCATCCTGCGTGACCCGGCGATCCTGCTGCTGGACGAGGCCACATCGGCCCTGGACGCGGAATCGGAGCGGATGGTGCAGGACGCGCTCGACACCCTGATGCACGGACGCACCACGCTGGTCATCGCGCATCGGCTGGCGACGGTGCTGAAGGCCGACCGGATCGTCGTCATCGACCAGGGAAGCGTTGTCGCCAGCGGCACCCACGGCGAACTGATGCAGCAGGACGGGCTGTATGCCCGCCTCGCCAAGCTGCAGTTCGGCCAGGACCGCGCCGCGCTTGCGGGCACCGAAGCGGCAGACTGACGGCGGTACGGCGATGGCCCTGCTGCATGTCACCGGCGACGGTCCGGACGGCGGAATCGCGCGGCTGGGGCACATGACGTTTGCCTGTGCCCTGGGGTCCGGCGGCATCGTCGCGGACAAGCGGGAGGGCGATGGCGGCACCCCGACAGGCATCTTTGCCGTGCGCCGCTTGCTGTACCGCCACGACCGGATCGGACGCCCCCTGACCACCCTGCCGGCGCAGCCCATCCAGCACGCGCACGGCTGGTGCGATGACCCGGCAAGCCCGCATTACAACAGGCAGGTGCGACGCCCCAGTGCGCATGGCCATGAACACCTCTGGCGTGCCGACGGGCTGTATGACCTGGTGCTGGTGATCGGCCACAACGACCGGCCGGCGGTGCCGGGCCGCGGCAGCGCGATCTTCGTCCACGTGGCCAGACCCGACCACGCACCGACCGAGGGCTGTATCGCGTTCGATATCGACGACCTGCTGCGGATCGTTGCGCGGCTGAAACCCGGCGACGCGATTCATGTCGAAAAGCAGCGTGGCTGACGCAGCGACAGGCTTGCGCGGCCCCGGCAGGTGTGTTGCTCTTTCCCATAACGTAAACAACAAGCACGCAACGGAGACTGACAAATGGCCACTCTTGAAGAGATCACCGAGGGCATGCGCAACCGCGTCGGCGACGATTCGGGCCTGGATGCGACGCTGAAGTTCGATTTCGGCGACGATGGCGTGATCTACCTCGATGGTTCATCGACCCCGAATACCGTGACCAACGAAGACAAGGACGCGGATTGCACCATGAAGATCTCCAAGGAGAACTTCCTGGCCATGGTCGGCGGCGAACTGGACGGCACCACCGCCTTCATGATGGGCAAGCTGAAGATCGAGGGGAACATGGGCGTGGCCATGAAGCTGCAGTCCGTCCTGAACAGCTGACGAAACCACCCGCCCCTTGTGCTCGGCCCCTTGCCGGGTCTGGCCACACCTGCCCCGCTGCCGTCACCTGCCATGTTCACAAGGTAGTTGACGCGGCGGCAGGGAGTGGCTGGGATGGTGCATGAACACGGCGCGACTGCGGGAGGGTCGAACCATGAATGCACCGACACATCCAGTTTCCAGGGCCGCCACGGGCGTCGATTTCGGCGCTGACGAGGCGGCGATGCAGCAGTACCAGGCCGAGGGCCTGGAACGGGCCATGACGCTCGGCAACCGGGGGCCGATCCGCTTCGTCGGCAAGGGCGTGCTGCACCCCAACATCGTCGAAGCCTACTGGCGCTGCGGGTTCTACGTCTTCGAAGGCGTGTTGAAGCCCGATGAACTGGCCGAGATCGACGCCGACATCAACCGGGAAGGTTTCGAACTGCTGCATTCTCCGACGCAGATTCGAGACTTCTACGATGTCGAAACCGTCGACACCGCGTACAACGCCGACGTGACTGCGTTGTTGACGGACCGCTTTCTCTCGTCACCCGTTTACATTTTCGATCACACCGGCCGGTCCGACGGCGCCCACGGCGCCATCAACACGGACTGCCGACGCGGTGCCACCGTGCCCGTCGCAGCCG
>CAJYBQ010000344.1 GCA_913064755.1 uncultured Alphaproteobacteria bacterium | reverse complement strand
AAGCTGACGCGTCCAAGCTCTGCGACGCGCTCAAGCTCGAAGGCACCGCGCGCGCCGACGGCATGAAACTCTTCCCGATCCTCTACAAGGCCTTCACCGAGAAGGACATGGCCATGCTTGAGGTCAACCCGCTGATCGTCATGGAAGACGGCCACCTGCGTGTTCTCGACGCCAAGGTCAGCTTCGACGGCAACGCCCTGTTCCGTCACCCGGATATCATCGAGCTGCGCGACAAGACCGAAGAAGACGAAAAGGAAATCGAGGCCTCTGAATGGGACCTCGCCTATATCGCGCTCGACGGCACGATTGGCTGTATGGTCAATGGCGCGGGCCTGGCCATGGCGACCATGGACATCATCAAGCTCTACGGTTCCGAGCCTGCCAACTTCCTGGATGTCGGTGGCGGTGCCACGCGCGAGAAGGTGACGGAAGCGTTCAAGATCATCCTGTCCGATCCGAACGTGCAGGGCATCCTGGTCAACATCTTCGGCGGCATCATGCGCTGTGACGTCATCGCGGAAGGCGTCGTCGCGGCGGCCCGCGAAGTCTCGCTCGACAAGCCGCTTGTCGTGCGGCTGGAAGGCACGAACGTCGATCTCGGCAAGAAGATCATGGCCGAATCGGGCCTGACCATCATTGCCGCCGACAACCTGGCCGATGCGGCCGAAAAGATCGTCACTGCGGTGAAGGAGGCTGCCTGATGTCCGTTCTCGTCAATTCTGACACCAAGGTCATCTGCCAGGGCTTTACCGGCAAGCAGGGGACATTCCATTCCGAACAGGCCATTGCCTACGGGACCAGGATGGTCGGCGGCACCAGCCCCGGCAAGGGCGGTTCCGAGCACCTCGGCCTGCCGGTGTTCGACACGGTTGCCGACGCGGTGGAGCGCACGGGTGCCGATGCATCCGTGATCTACGTGCCGCCGCCGTTCGCCGCCGATGCGATCATGGAAGCGATCGCCTGCGAAGTGCCGCTGATCGTCTGCATCACGGAAGGCATTCCGGTGCTGGACATGGTCAAGGTCAAGCAGGCCCTGAAGACGTCCGGCAGCCGCCTGATCGGCCCGAACTGCCCCGGCATCATCACCCCCGACGAATGCAAGATCGGCATCATGCCCGGCCATATCCACAAGCGTGGTTCGGTCGGCATCGTTTCCCGGTCCGGCACCCTGACCTATGAAGCGGTGGCGCAGACCACGGCGACCGGCCTGGGGCAGACGACCTGCATCGGTATCGGCGGTGATCCGGTCAACGGCACCAACTTTATCGACTGCCTGGACCTGTTCCTTAAGGATGATGAAACCGAATCCATCATCATGATTGGAGAGATCGGTGGCAGCGCGGAAGAAGAGGCCGCGGAATTCCTGAAGGCGTCCAGGGTGAAGAAACCCGTGGTTGGCTTCATCGCCGGTGTCACGGCCCCTCCGGGTCGGCGCATGGGCCACGCTGGCGCGATTATTGCTGGCGGCAAGGGTGGTGCCGAGGACAAGATGGAGGCCATGCGGTCCGCAGGGATCGCGGTTGCCGACTCACCCGCGGCACTGGGAACCACGTTGGTGGATCTGCTGAAGGGTTAGGGACCGGGCAAGACATCGCCAGGCGACCCGCACCCGAAAGGCAAGAAGTCAGGAAAGGGACGCGGGGGAAAGCCCCGCGCCAATGACATGATGGGCGTTCAAGACCACGGAGCTGGCTTTCTAAACGGTGCCAATACGGCTTTCATCGAAGGGCTCTACCAGAAATACCTGGAGGACCCGACTTCGGTCGACGATAGCTGGGCGCAGTTCTTCGCGGAGGTAGGCGACGACCTTGCCACCGTGGAGCGGGAAGCACAGGGGCCAAGCTGGGGCCGCACGACCGATGAAATGGGGGTTGATGACCCCTACGAGTTGATCGGTCCGGCGGTCCAGGCCGCCCAGCGTTCCGAACAGTTGGGGCATTCGGAGGCCCGGGCGGCAACGCTCGACAGCCTCCGTGCCCTGATGCTCATTCGCGCCTATCGGGTGCGGGGTCATCTGATCGCCAACCTGGACCCGCTGCAGCTCGATCCCCCGACCGTCCATCCCGAACTCGACCCGAAGACCTATGGTTTCGGTGACGCGGACATGGACCGCCCCATCTTCCTGGACAATGTGCTGGGGATGGAAACCGCGACGATGCGGGAAATCATCGACGTGGTGCAGAAGGTCTATTGCGGCACCATGGCCGTGGAATACATGCACATCCAGAGTCCGGAACAGAAGTCCTGGATCCAGCAGCGGATCGAGGGACCGGACAAGGAAGTCACCTTCACGATGATGGGTCGCCGCGCGATCCTCAACAAGGTGACGGAGGCCGAAGGCTTCGAGAGCTTCCTGAACGTCAAGTACACCGGTACCAAGCGGTTCGGCCTGGACGGTGGCGAGGCGCTGATCCCGGCGATGGAGGCCATCATCAAGCGGGGTGGCCAGCTTGGCGTGAAGGAAATGCTGCTCGGCATGCCGCACCGTGGCCGGCTGAACGTGCTGACCAGTGTCATGGGCAAGCCGTTCCGCGCCGTCATCTCTGAATTCCAGGGCAATGCGGCGAACCCGTCGGACGTGCAGGGGTCGGGGGATGTCAAGTATCACCTCGGCACCTCTTCGGACCGCGAGTTCGATGGCAACAAGGTGCATCTGTCCCTGACCGCCAACCCGTCACACCTGGAGGCCGTCGATCCGGTGGTGATCGGCAAGGCACGGGCGAAGATCGGGCAGATCGGCTTTGACAGCTGGCGCCAGGTCATGCCGATCCTGATGCATGGGGATGCCGCCTTCGCCGGCCAGGGTGTTGTCGCGGAATGTCTCGGCCTGTCCGGCCTGAAGGGCTATCGCGTCGGCGGCACCCTGCACATCATCGTCAACAATCAGATCGGCTTCACGACGGCACCGAAGTACTCGCGCTCCTCGCCCTATCCGTCGGATGTGGCCAAGATGGTTGCCGCGCCGATCTTCCACGTGAACGGCGATGATCCGGAGGCCGTGGTGCACGCGGCCAAGGTGGTGACGGAGTTCCGCCAGGAATTCGGCGTCGACGTGGTGCTGGACATGTTCTGCTATCGCCGCCATGGCCACAACGAGGGTGATGAGCCGTCGTTCACGCAGCCGATCATGTACCGCACGATTTCCGCGCATCCGACGACACGCCAGATCTACGCGGCCAAGCTGGAACAGGAAGGCACGCTGAAGCCCGGCGAGGGCGACGCCATCGTCTCCGACTTCCGCAACTTCCTGGAAGAGGAGTTCGAGGCCGCGAATTCGTTCAAGCCGAACAAGGCCGACTGGCTGGAAGGCCGCTGGCAGGGGCTGAGCATCGCGCCGCTGGGCGATCGGCGGGGGGCCACGGCCGTGCCGAAGGAAGCCCTGCAGGAGATCGGCAAGGGGCTGACCCGGATTCCGGAGGGATTCAATGCCCACCGGACCGTGAAGCGCCTGATGCAGACCAAGCAGAAGATGTTCGATACCGGGGAAGGCTTCGACTGGTCGACCGCCGAGGCGCTGGCCTTCGGCACGCTGCTGATGGAAAAGGTTCCCGTCAGGTTGTCGGGCCAGGATTCCGGTCGCGGCACGTTCAGCCAGCGCCACTCCGTGCTGGTCGATCAGCAGACCGAGGATCGCTACCTGCCGCTGAACAACATCGCCGGGGAACAGGCCCATTACGAGGTCGTGGATTCCATGCTGTCGGAAATGGCGGTCCTGGGCTTCGAATATGGCTTCAGCCTGGCTGAACCGAACGCGCTGGTCCTCTGGGAAGCGCAGTTCGGCGACTTTGCCAATGGCGCGCAGGTCATCGTCGACCAGTTCCTGTCCACGGCAGAGCTGAAATGGCTGCGGTTGAGCGGCCTGGTGATGCTGTTGCCGCACGGGCTGGAAGGCCAGGGACCGGAACACAGTTCCGCGCGGCTGGAACGCTATCTGCAGCTTTGCGCCGAGGACAACCTGCAGGTTGCCAACGTCACGACGCCGGCCAACTACTTCCACATCCTGCGGCGCCAGATCCATCGCCACTTCCGCAAGCCGCTGATCCTGATGACCCCGAAATCGCTGCTGCGTCACAAGGGCTGCGTCTCGAAGATCGAGGACATGGCAACGGGATCGTCGTTCCACCGGGTGCTCTACGAAGACAACCCGCCCTGCAGCCGTGCAGATACCAAGTGGCTGATCCTGTGTTCGGGCAAGGTCTATTACGACCTGATCGAGAAGCGGGAGGAACTTGGTGTTCAGGATGTGCAGGTGATGCGCGTCGAGCAGCTCTATCCCTACCCGACCGAGCCGATGGTCGAGGAGCTGAAGGGCTTCCGCAATGTCGAGAAGGTCATCTGGTGCCAGGAAGAGCCGAAGAACATGGGTGCCTGGTTCTTCGTCCAGAACTGGCTCGAGGAATGCTTCAACCTGGCAGGCATGAAGAAGGTACAGCGTCCGACCTATATCGGACGTCCGCCGTCGGCCTCCCCCGCGACGGGCCTGAACAAGACCCACGGGAAGGAGCAGGGTCTTCTCTGTCGCAAGGCGGTGGAGGGCG
>CAJYBQ010000343.1 GCA_913064755.1 uncultured Alphaproteobacteria bacterium | reverse complement strand
TGGTCCCTCGGCGTCGCAGGCTGACGCAGCGGGGAGCCGGAACCGACCCCGGCCCGCACCAGGCCGAGCACCCGTTCCGGCTGCCGCAGGCCGAACTGCAGCGCGGCATAGGCGCCCATGCTGAGGACGACCACGTAGGCGCGGTCGATGTCCAGGTGATCCTGCACCACGCCGATGGCATCGGCAAAGTGATGCCAGCCGTAGGGGCCCTGGTCTTCCGGCACATCGGACCCGGTATAGCCACGGGCGCTGTAGGCGATGCAGCGGTGATGGCGACTGAAATGCCGGACCTGCGCCTCCCAACTGCGCCAGTCGGCCGCGAACTCGTGCACGAAGATGATCGGTGTGCCGGTTCCGGTTTCCTCGTAGTACAACTTCACCCCGTCGGCATTGGCGTAAGGCATCCTGTCTCTCCCCCATGTCAGGCGGCACATGTTCAACGCCCGCTGTCCTTGACGCAAGCGGGGTTGGGGCGTAAAAGCTGGCGCTTCTACGGTAATGGCAGAGACCATCCGTGCAGGTTCCGAGGGGCTGAACAGGTTCCGGAGGACAGGTACCCACTGGCCGACGAGTTTTCGTCCGCCGGTGTGCAACGCATTGTGTCATGCGTCTTGCGGCGGGTCTCGGGCCGTATGTTGGCTGATGACGGAACACGGGAAGGGAACCGATGTTCGAATCCTTGAGCGAGCGGCTTGGCAGTGTCTTCGATGGCCTGAAACGCCGCGGATCACTGACCGAGAGCGACGTGTCGGAAGCGATGCGCGAAGTGCGCGTGGCGCTGCTGGAAGCCGACGTGGCGCTGCCCGTGGTCAAGGATTTCATTGCCGAGGTGAAGAAGCAGGCGGTGGGCCAGGATGTCCTGCGCTCCGTCACGCCGGGCCAGATGGTCATCAAGATCGTGTCCGATCACCTGACCGAGGTGCTGGGCAAGGAATCCGATGGCCTGAACCTGAACGCCGTGCCGCCGGTGCCGATCCTGATGGTCGGCCTGCAGGGATCGGGCAAGACGACATCGACCGCCAAGATCGCCCTGCGCCTGCGCACCCGCGAGAAGAAGAAGGTGATGATGGCGTCGCTGGACGTCCGTCGTCCCGCCGCGCAGGAACAGCTGCGTGTTCTGGGTGAACAGGCCGACGTCGTGACGCTGCCGATCGTTGCCGGGCAGCAGCCTGTCGAGATTGCCAAGCGCGCCATGGCCTCCGCCCGGCTGCAGGGCTACGACGTGGTGCTGCTGGATACCGCCGGTCGGCTGCATGTCGATGAACAGCTGATGGCGGAAGTTGCCGCCGTGCGGGACGCGGTTTCGCCGGGCGAGACGCTGCTGGTTGCCGATGCGCTGACCGGCCAGGACGCGGTGAATGTCGCCAAGCAGTTCGATGAACGCGTTGGCCTGACCGGCATCATGCTGACCCGCGTCGACGGCGATGGTCGCGGTGGTGCGGCGCTGTCCATGCGTGCCGTCACCGGCCGCCCGATCAAGCTGCTGGGTGTCGGTGAAAAGCTGGATGAGCTGGAAGCCTTCCACCCCGAGCGGATTGCCAGCCGGATTCTCGGCATGGGCGACGTGGTCAGCCTGGTGGAGCGCGCCAGCGAGTCGATGGAAGTGGCCGAAGCCGAGAAGCTGGCCAGGAAGCTGAAGAAGGGCCAGTTCGATCTGGAGGATCTGCGCGGACAGCTGCAGCAGATGCAGAAGATGGGTGGGCTGGAAGGGCTGGCCGGCATGCTGCCCGGCGCCAAGCAGATGAAGCAGCAGCTGGCGCAGGCCAATATCGATCCGAAGATGCTGAAGCGGCAGGAGGCGATCATCTCCTCCATGACGCCGAAGGAACGCCGACGTCCCGACGTCATCAATGCATCCCGAAAGAAGCGCATCGCGGCGGGGTCCGGCACCAGCGTGCCGGAGGTCAACCGGGTGCTGAAGCAGTGGAAGCAGATGTCGGTGATGATGAAGAAGGTCAAGAAGATGGGGAAGGCCGGCATGATGCGCGCTGGCCTCTCCGGCATCCTGCCAAAGATGTAACTTGCTGAATTAGAACAGATAACAGAACAGAAATACGGAGATCAAAGAAAATGGCTGTCAAGATCAGGCTGTCCCGCGGTGGCGCGAAGAAGCGTCCGTTTTACCGTATCGTCGTTGCCGACGCGCGCTCCATGCGTGACGGCAAGTTCATCGAGCGCATCGGCACCTATGACCCGATGCAGCCGAAGGATTCCGAGGATCGCGTCAAGATGGACCTGGAACGTGCCAAGCACTGGCTGGGCCACGGCGCGCAGCCGACGGACCGGGTTGCCCGCTTCCTGAGCGATGCCGGTGTCATCGAGGCCCGCCAGCGTGCGAACGTCGAGAAGGCGAAGCCGAAGGCAAAGGCCCAGGAACGCCTGGAAGCCGCCCGGATGAAGGCCGAGGAAGAAGCCGCCGCGAAGGCCGAAGCCGCTGCCGCACCGGCAGAGGAAGCCCCTGCCGAGGAAGCGCCCGCAGAGGCCCCGGCCGAAGAAGCCGCGGCCGAATCCTGATCAGGCGGAGTTCCGTTCATGTCCTCTGACAAGGTCATTGTTGCAGCGGTCGCAGGTGCCCATGGCGTCAGCGGCCGCGTGAAGCTGAGGACCTTCGCGGAGGAACCGGCGAGTGTCGGCACGTTCGGTCCCCTGTCCGACGAGACGGGTGAGCGGCAGTTTGACATTCGCGTCACCGGTTCCACCAAGGGCGGCGTGATCGCGGAACTCTCCGGCATCCGGAACCGTGACCAGGCCGAGGCCCTGAAGGGGACGACCCTGCATGTTGACCGGGACCGCCTGCCGGACCTGGATGACGAGGAAGACTTCTACCAGGCCGATCTCATCGGGCTGGAGGCCGTGCATGTCGATGGCCAGCGGCTGGGGCGGGTGAAGGCGGTTCATACGCTTGGTGCGGGCGAGGTGCTGGAAATCCAGCCCGCGCTGCGTGCCGGACGCAAGACCCTGCTGATCACGTTCACCCGCGAGGCCGTGCCGGAGATAGACCTGGCGGAGGGCCGTCTGCCCATTGACCCGCCGGTCGAGATCGATGCCCGACCGGAAGACGAGGAAGGACTCGACCCGGCTGCCGAGGACGATACGGCCGTGGCGATCCAGCCGGTGACCGACGCGGACACGGACGCTGCTGCGGACGGTGAAACGCCGGAAAGATGACCGAGGAACACGACGATCCCGCCTTCCGTGCAACCGTACTGACGATCTATCCGGACATCTTTCCCGGACCGCTCGGCACCGAGTTGTCGGGCAAGGGACTGGAGCGGGGGCCCTGGTCGTTGCAAGTGGTGGACATCAGGGACTTCTCGCGCGATAAGCACCGCTCTGTCAAGGATGCGTCGTGCGTTTGTGGTGCAGGTATGGTGATGCGGCCCGATCTGCTGGGCCAGGCCATAGATGCGCACCACGCGGCACCGGCGCCGTTGATCTACTTCAGCCCGCGTGGGCGGCCGCTGGATCAGGCGCTGGTGGAACAGGTTCGGGATGCGGGTGAAGTGACCCTGATCTGCGGCCGGTTCGAAGGCATAGACGAACGGGTTCTGCAGGCCCGTCCCGTGATGGAAGTCAGCCTCGGCGACTTCGTCATGTCGGGGGGCGAGTTTGCGGCGCTGGCCATGCTTGATGCCATTGTCTGGCTGGTGCCGGGGGTGACAGGCAATAGTGCCAGCCTGGCGGAAGAGAGCTTTGCGGACGGGCTTCTCGAATATCCGCACTACACGCGTCCGCGCGAATGGGAGGGGCTGACCCCTCCTGACATATTGTTGAGCGGCGATCACGCCCGCATCCATGCCTGGCGGCAGGACCAATCTAAGGCCCTGACGCGGGAGCGGAGACCGGACCTATGGCGACGCTACAAGGAAAAAGAAAACAGGTGACCAGATGAACCTGATCGAAGAGATCGAAAAAGAAGAAATCGCGCGCGTTACCGTGGACAAGGAAATTCCGACCTTTCAGGCCGGCGATACCGTCCGCGTGAACGTGAAGGTGACGGAAGGCAGCCGCGAACGCGTTCAGGCGTTTGAAGGCGTCTGCATTGCGCGCCGGAACCGGGGCATCAATTCCTCGTTCACCATCCGCAAGATTTCGTACAATGAAGGCGTCGAGCGCGTGTTCCCGCTCTACTCCCCCATCATCGAATCCATCGTCGTCGTGCGCCGCGGTGTCGTGCGCCGGGCGAAGCTCTATTACCTGCGTGGCCGTCGCGGCAAGTCCGCCCGTATCGCCGAGCGCCGGACGGAGCGTGCGAAGAAGACGGCCAGCTGATCCCAGCGCCGCTTTCGAGCGAACGACCAGAAACGAGAAAGGCCCGGAGCGCGATGTGCGCTCCGGGCCTTTTTTGTTGGTGCCCGTGGGTGGTTGCGCGAAGCGGCCTGCCCCCCTGTTCGGTGAGAAGTACGTTCGTGCAGCACAGGCAGTCGGCTTCTTGTAGCGCATGCGGTGAGGCTGGTCGGCATTGTCGCCCAAGCGCCGCTTGCGGTCGGCCTCGTAGTTCGCGACGTTGCGCTCCCACCATCCCCCGTGCATGTCGCC
>CAJYBQ010000342.1 GCA_913064755.1 uncultured Alphaproteobacteria bacterium | reverse complement strand
CCCGGCGTGAACGACCCGACGATCCAGCGGCAGGGTGAGGACCGTATCCTGATCCAGTTGCCGGGTGTCGAGGACCCGGACCGGATCAAGCGGTTGCTGGGCAAGACGGCGAAGATGACGTTCCACCTGGTCGACATGTCGGCCGATCCGAATGCCGCGCGTCTGCCACCGGGCACGATGAAGGTGTTCGAGGAACGCGACGGTGCGGAAATCCCCTGGGCGATCCGCAAGAAGGTCGAGGTATCCGGTGAACACCTGGTGGATGCGCAGCCGAATTTCCAGGAAGGTCGCCCGGTCGTTGCCTTCCGCTTCGATGCCATCGGTGCCCGTCGCTTTGGCCAGATCACCAGCCAGAATGTCGGTCGGCCGTTCGCCATCGTGCTGGACGATAAGGTGATCTCCGCCCCCCGGATCGAAAGCGCGATCCTGCAGGGTTCCGGCATCATCACGGGCGGTTTCTCGGTCCAGGAAGCCAACGACCTGTCGGTGCTGCTGCGTGCAGGTGCCCTGCCTGCGCCGCTGACGATCCTGGAGGAACGGACCGTCGGTCCGGACCTGGGCAAGGATTCGATCACGGCGGGTGAAACCGCGGCCGTGATCGGTTTCGCGGCGGTGGTAGTCTTCATGTTCCTGGCCTACGGCCCCGTCTTCGGCATCGCGGCCAATACGGCACTGGTCACCAACCTGATCCTGATCTTCGGCGCATTGTCCGCGCTGCAGGCCACGCTGACATTGCCCGGCATCGCGGGGATCGTGCTGACCATCGGCATGGCGGTTGATGCCAACGTGCTGATCTTCGAGCGGATCAGGGAGGAACTGGCCAATGGCCGGTCGCCCTTCAACGCGGTGGAGGCGGGCTATCAGCGCGCCCTGACAACCATCATCGATGCCAATGTCACCACGGGCTTTGCGGCGGCAGTGCTGTTCGCCATGGGTTCCGGCCCGGTGCGAGGGTTTGCGGTTACCCTGTTCCTCGGCATCATCTGCTCCATGTTCACGGCCATCCTGCTCAGCCGGATGATCATCGCGCTCTGGCTTCGCCGGAAGCGCCCCAACGTGCTGACCGTCTGAGCCAGCGTGTTGACCGTCTGAAAAAGGACTGACTGACCATGTTTCGTCTGAAACTTGTCCCGACGAAGACCAGCCTGCGGTTCATGGACCGCAGGCGCCTTGCCTTTGCCCTGTCGGCGCTGCTGATCCTCGGCTCCGTCATCATGTATTTCGGCCAGGGCCTGAACCGGGGCATCGACTTCGAAGGCGGAATCCTGGTCGAAGTGAAGACCGATGGTCCCGCCGACCTCGGGGCAATGCGCAGCCTGATGAGCGGGCTTGGCCTCGGCGAAGTGGCCTTGCAGGAATTCGGTGCCCCCGACGACGTGCTGATCCGCGTGGAACGGCAGCCGGGCGCCGCCGAAGCACAGGAGGCAGCCGTCGCCATCGTGAAGGAGGCTCTGAACCCGGAATTCCCCGGCATCAGCTATCGCCGCGTCGAATTCGTCGGGCCGACGGTTTCCGCCGAACTGGTGGAGGCCGCGACGTTTGCCGTGCTGACCGCCGTCGCGATCATGCTGATCTACATCTGGTTCCGCTTCGAATGGCATTTCTCGGTCGGCGCGGTGATCGCGCTGGTACATGACGTGGTGATCACGCTGGGCATGTTTGCCGTGACCGGGATCGAGTTCAACCTGGCGTCCGTGGCCGCGATCCTGACCATCGTCGGGTATTCGATCAACGACACCGTGGTCGTCTATGACCGGATTCGCGAGAATTTGCGCAAGTACAAGCAGATGCCCTTGCCGGACCTGCTGAACGTGTCGATCAACGATACCCTGTCACGCACCGTGATGACCTCTGTCACCACCCTGCTGGCGCTGCTGGCGCTGTTCATCTTCGGCGGGGAGGTCATTCGCGGCTTTGCCTTCGCGATGATCTGGGGCGTGGTGATCGGTACCTATTCCTCCATCTTCGTTGCCGCACCCGTACTGATCCAGCTCGGCCTGAAGCGGGGCAACCGCGAACTGGAGGATGAGCCCGACGTGAAGGCCCCTGCCTGACAATGGATATCACCCCGGCCATACCTGCGGGCCGCCAGGTGGTCGATGCGTATGGCGGGGCCGGGTTTCGCATCACCCGCCAGCGCCATGACGGATCGGTGCTGGTCTTCCCGACAGAGACGCTGGCCTGGCCGGTGGCGACCATGTCGGACCTGAACGCCGGATTGCTGCAGCCGATCGTGGATCGCGCGGCGGATGTCGAGGTGCTGCTGATCGGGTGCGGGCCATCCATCGCGTTCCTCAACCCCGATCTGCGCGCGATGCTGAAGGAACACGGCATCGTGGTCGACCTGATGGACACGGGCGCGGCCTGCCGGACCTACAACGTGCTGCTGGCGGAGGATCGGCGTGTCGCCGCGGCACTGATGGCCGTGGACTGACCAGCGCCATGGCTGACGCCACCGAAACATCCCCCCACGGCCTGGACCCCCTCGCCACCGAATTGCGCGCGGATGATCCCGACCGGTTCTACACGGCGATGTTTGCCGCGGAGCCGGGGCGGGGCCACCTGCTGGCGCTCTATGCCTTCAACCTGGAGGTGGCGCGCACGCGGGAACGCATCTCCGAACCGATGCTTGGCCAGATTCGCCTGCAATGGTGGCGGGAAGCGCTGGACGAGATCGCTGCCGACAAGCCGCGCAATCATCCGGTCTGCCTGGCGCTGAACAAGTGGCTCGGCGGCAGCCTGCCCGCCGATACACGCGCCCTGTTCGACGAGGTGCTGACTGCACGGGAACAGGACATGGAAGATTCACCCTTCGCCACCGTTGACGCTTTCCACGCCTATGCGTCGGCCACGGGTGGGGCGTTGCTGCAGCTTGGCATGCACGCGGTGGGAGAGCGCGGCGAAGGTCCCTTGCGGCTCGCCCGGCACGTCGGGACGGCCTATGCGATCACGGGACTGATCCGCGCGGTTCCGTTTGCCGGTGCGAATGGCAGGGTGCTGATCCCGCAGGAAATCATGACGGCCGTGGGGGCCACGGACGCCGCCAGCCGTCGCGACCCGGAACGGATGCGTGCCGCCGTGGCGAAGCTGGCCGACATGGCAACCGGGGAACTGCGGCTGGCAAGGGCTGCCGGTGTCCGGTCCCGCAACCGCACCCGCCCGGTGCTGCTGCACAGGGCGCTGGCGGAGATGTATCTCGGTCGCATCCGTGCCGCGAAACATGATCTACGCGATCCCCGGCTCGACCCCGGAAACGGTATCCGCATCGCGCGCCTGCTCTGGCGGAACTATCGCCTGGGTTACTGATCGAACCGTCGGCCGTACAGAAGGACAACCACCACCCCGCGTCCGACGCAGGGCGGTGGTCTTCCGATCAGTTGCCGCCGGTCACTTCCAGCATCTGGCCGCTGACGTAATCCGACAACGGCAGGCAGAGCATGACCACGGCACCGGCGGCTTCCGCCGGCTTGCCGCCACGGCCCATGGGGATCATGCGGTTGGCCATGGCGATGTTCTGTACCGGCACGCCGATGGGAACCTGGTTGCCCTCCACCTCGATCATCTTCTTCTCGTCCGTGGCCTCGGTCAGGCGGGTCTCGATCAGGCCGAAGGCGACGGCGTTGACGTTGACCTGGTAGCGGCCCCATTCCTTTGCCAGCGCCTTGGTCAGGCCAACGACCCCGGCCTTGCCGGCGGCGTAGTTGGTCTGGCCCGCGTTACCGCGCGTGCCGGAAACGGAGGAGATGTTGACGACCTTGCGGATGGCCGCACCGCCCTGCTTCTCGACTTCTTCCTTCGACTTCACGCGAATGAACTCGGACGCGGCGCGCAGGATCTGCCACGGGGCCTTCAGGTGAACGTCGATCATGGCGTCGAACTGGTCGTCGCTCATCTTCTGGATCACGGCATCCCACGTGTAGCCGGCATTGTTGACGATGATGTGCAGGTTGCCGAAGGTCTCGATGGCCGTGTTGACGAAGCGGTCCGCGAAGCCCGCTTCCGTCACGCTGCCCGCACAGGCGACGGCCTGGCCACCGCGTGCCTTGATTTCCGCCACGACTTCGTCCGCCGGAAAATCGCGTTCCGCCAACGTCTGGAGCATTTCCCGGCCGACATTGCCCGTCGCACCAACCACCGCAACCTTGTAACCCATGGGTCCAATCCTTGTTTGCCCAGCGCGCCATGCACCGGATGCAGGCGGTGACTTAAGCCCCAAACGCCGGTTTTGCAAGGTTTGTGGTGTGTATCGTCTATGTCTTGCTGGCAATAATGCTCACATAGTTCATGAATCCGTAGAACGAACCGGTTGCCGCCCGCCGCCGTCCTTCCGCGACAAGCGCATCTGCCATGGCCTGATCTATGCGCCCCCACTGGGTCAGATAGAGAGCGCCACGCGCGGTCCACCCCTTGGTCAGCGCGGGGGAATCGGTTTCCAGATGCCCATGACTGCGGCTGCCTTCGGGCCTGAAACCGGCCTCAAGAAGAATCGCGGGCAAGCGCCGGACCAGCCACTTGTCATGGACGTTCCCCTCCACAAAGGCTTCGATACA
>CAJYBQ010000341.1 GCA_913064755.1 uncultured Alphaproteobacteria bacterium | reverse complement strand
CCCGGGGGGCGCCCGCCGGGCACGGGGTGGTGGGGCCTGTAGCGCTGACGTGCTGGCGGTTGTTGGTCGCTTCGTTGCGCGCGACCGTGTGGATGGCGTGGCTGAGCTCCGGGGGCAGCTTGCGGGGGCGCTCGCTGTCTCCACCGAGGAGCTCGGCGGCCATGTTGAAGCCACGGAAGATGAAGTCGAGCAGGGGCACCGGCGTCCAGGTGATGCCCTCGGCGGCGTAGGCGGGCTTCAGGGTCTTCTTCCGCTTGTTGATCGACTCGAGGTAGTACTCCGCGGGGATCTGCGCGTAGTCGAGCTGGCCGCTGCGGAAGTTGAGCCACATGGGCTGGTCCTGCACGAAGCAGTCGATGTGCACGCGGTCGACGATCGGCAGGCGCTGACCCGCGGCCTTGTCGAGGCCGGCGGCCCTGTCGTCGGCGCCGCACTCGGAGGGGTAGAGCTCCTCGCGGTAGTTCGGGTTGCGGGCGAAGTCGAGGCTCTTCGACGTCTGCCAGGCCGTCATGAGGAACGGGCGGGTGCCGACGGGGGGGGGGGGTGGGCGCGGGTGGGGGGGGCAGGGCCCGGGGCCGTGCCCCCGGGGTTCCGGCCCAGCCCGTCGACGACAGGACACGGCGCCTGCAGCATCGCCAGCATACGCGGACCCTGGGCCTGTTCGATGTGACCAAGCCGACCATTGCCGCGCTGCCGGGTGCAGCGGCAGGGGCCGGCATGTCCATCGCGCTGGCCTGTGACATGCGGATCGGGGGCACAAGCGCGTTCTTCGCGCCGGGCTTCGGTGCCATCGGCCTGTCGGGCGACTATGGCGGATCCTGGCTGCTGACACGGCTTGTCGGCCCGGCCAGGGCCAAGCAGATCTATTTCGGCGGTGCCCGGGTGCAGTCCGACGAGGCCCTGGCCCTCGGGATGTTGAACGAGGTGGTGGCGGATGCCGACCTGCAGGCACGCACCATGGCGTTGGCCCGCCAGATCGCCGACGGGCCACCCATCGCCATCCGCTACATGAAACAGAACATCAACCGGGCCACGCAGGCCGACTTCCGGACCTGTCTCGACTGGGAAGCGGATCGCACCGTGCGCAGTGCCCGGACGGAAGATCACGCGGAAGCCGTCAGGGCCTTCATCGACAAGCGCCCGGCCGTATTCAGGGGAAAATGAATGTCCGACAAGCCCGTATGCCTGATCATCGGGGCCGGTGACTACATCGGTGCCGCGATTGCCAAGCGTTTCGCGCGCGGCGGATTCCATGTGGTCATGGGCCGTCGTCGCGGCGAGATGTTCGCCCCCCTGATCGCGGAGATCGAGGCCGATGGCGGCACCGCCCAGGGCTTCACCTGGGATGCCCGCAAGGAGGAAACCGCCAGCGAGATGTTCGCCATGGTGGAACGCGATATCGGCCCCATCGAGATCTGCATCTTCAACGTCGGCGGCAATGTCCGCTTCCCCATCCTGGAAACGACGGAGCGCGTCTTCCGCAAGGTCTGGGAGATGTGTGCCTACGGCGCTTTCCTGACCGGGCGGGAAGCCGCGAAGTACATGGTCGGACGCCAGGTCGGATCGATCTTCTTCACCGGCGCCACGGCGTCCATGAAGGGCAGTTCCGGCTATGCCGCCTTCGCGTCCGGCAAGTTCGCCCTGCGCGGCCTGGCCCAGGCCATGGCCCGCGAACTGGGACCGCAGAACATCCACGTATCGCACCTGATCATCGACGCGGGTGTCGATACCGAGTTCGTTCGCGAACGCCAGCGCGCGGCGGGCGTGGACCCGGATACCCTGCCGGAGGACACGCTGATGAACCCCGACAGCATCGGGGAGGCCTATTGGTACCTGCACCACCAGTCCCGCGATGCCTGGACCCACGAACTGGACGTCCGTCCCTACGCGGAAAAATGGTGAGAGAGGGGTCCGACGGTCACTTGAGGGGGCTGCCATCCGCATCGAGACCGGCGCGCAGCCGGCTGGCGAAAGCCCGCCAGTCGCCCCTGGGCGACGAACACAGGCGGTCACGACCGGACATGGCCATCAGGGCGACGGTGCCGGAACGCCAGAGGCCGTCGAACATTTCCGCGTCTTCCGTCGCCACCTCGTGCAGGATGCGGCCCTGCAGCGGGCGGACATAACGCCGCCCGGCCAGCACCAGCACCAGCAGCAATGCGAAGAAGCTTATCGATCCGGCTGACATTTCACTGCCCGCGACCGGCACCATGATCGCGTTCAGTTCCAGCGCTTCGGCGATCCCGAACCAGACCAGCAGCAACGCGAAGGAACCGTAGAGGAAGAAATCCCGGATCCGCACCGCGTTTGCGCCGACCCGTCTGACCAGTGCCAGGTGGAAATTCCTGTTGCGGCGGGCCTTGCGGTAATTGACATGCAGCCGCAGGCCGCCGCTCTGCAGGGCGTCACGCATCCAACTCAGCAACGCCGCATTACTATCGACTGTCATCAACGCTCACCAGCGGCCCAGCGGTCCATGAACGTCCGCCCCTCGGGTGCCGGCATGTCGCGCCCACGGGTCCAGCCTGACGCCAGCGGCAGGCTCTCGAACCTTCCCCCCCGCACGCTGCCGGCGCGTCCAAGCAGCCGCATCGCGATACGGGTGGCAAGGCGGTAGAGGCGCGGACGACGGGCAAGGAAGGCCCAGGCCCGGATGCCGAGGCGTTCCGGCGTTGCCCCGACCTTTTTCTCGAAGGCGTCCTCCCGCCAGTGCCGCATGATCTCCGGCAGGGGAATCCGCATCGGGCAGACTTCCTGGCAGCGCCCGCAGAAGGTGGAGGCACCCGGCAGGTGGTGCGCTTCCTCTATCCCCAGGAAATGCGGGTCCAGCGCCGCCCCGATCGGGCCGGGATAGACCCAGCCATAGGTGTGGCCGCCGACGGCGAGATAGACCGGGCAATGGTTCATGCAGGCACCACAGCGGATGCAGCGCAGCATCTCCTGCTTGTTGGTGCCGAGCAGGTCGGAGCGGCCATTGTCCAGCAGCACCACGTGGAAACCGCCTGGCCCGTCGAGGTCCTCGGCCCGTTTCGGCCCGGTCGAAAGGGTCGTGTAGGCCGACATCTCCTGCCCCGTCGCGGACCGCGCCAGCACGCGCAGAATGGTCGAGACGTCTTCCAGCGTCGGCACGACCTTGTCGATGGAGGAAATGACGACATGTGCCGAGGTCAGCATCTGGGTCAGGTCGCCGTTGCCCTCGTTGGTGACGATGATCGTCGACCCCGTTTCCGCGATCAGGAAGTTCGCACCGGTGATCCCGACATCGGCGTCGAAATACTTCTGGCGCAGGATCTCCCGGGCCTCGTTCACCAGGTCTTCCGGCTCCGTCAGCCGTTCGGTCTTGCCATACTTGCCATGATGTTCGTGGAACAGGTCGGAGACCTGGTCCTTGGTCTTGTGCACGGCGGGACCGATGATGTGGCTCGGCGGCTCCTCCGCCAGCTGGATGATGTACTCGCCCAGGTCGGTCTCGATGGGCTCGATCCCGTTGGCTTCCAGGAACGGGTTCAGCGCGATCTCCTCCGCCACCATCGACTTGCCCTTGGTGACGGTCCTGGCGCCGTTGTCGCGGCAGAGGCCGAGAATGGTCTGGCGAGCCTCTTCCGCCGTGGCGCAGAAATGCACGGTGCCGCCCTGGGCCACCACGCGTTCCTCGAACCGCGCCAGGTAGTAGTCCAGGTTGGCGAGGATGTGGTTCTTCAACGCCACGGCCTCGTCGCGCATGGCCTCGAACTCGTCCAGCCCCGCCGCGGCCCGCGCCCGCGCCGCGACGAACCCGGTCTCCAGGTTGCCCAGCGCCTGCTGCAGGTTCGGGTCGGCAATCGCGCCCTTCGCGGCGGTCTTGAAGTTGTGTGCTTCCGACTGCATCAGCCCTGCTCCGCTTCGCCGATGGACGGCCTGTCGGTCATGCCGGCCAGTACCTCTGCCACATGCCGGACCTCGATCTCCGAGCCTTCACGTTTCAGCCGCCCGGCCATGTTCAGCAGGCACCCCATGTCCCCGGCCAGCAGCATGTCCGCATCCGTGCCACGAATGTCCTCTGCCTTGCGCGTGACCATCTCGACCGAGACATCCGCGTACTTGATGCAGAACGTGCCGCCGAAACCGCAGCAGGTCTCAGCAGTCGGCAATTCGGTCAGGGTCAGCCCCTCGACCGCGCCCAGCAGACGCCGCGGCTGGTCCTTCACCTTCAGCTCGCGCAGGCCCGAACAGCTGTCGTGATAGGTCACCGTACCGTCCCATGTCACATCGACATCGGTGACCCCGGCGATATCGGCCAGGAACGACAGCAGCTCGTGTGTCCGCGCGGCAAGGTCCTTCGCCCGCAGTTCCCAGTCCGCATCGCCGGCGAAGAGCTTCGGGTAGTGATGCTTGAGCATGGCGGCACATGAACCGGAGGGCGCAACGACGTAGTCGAACCCCTCGAACGCCGTGGTCGTGTTGCGCGCGATGGCCTACGTGTCCGCTCGGTCGCCAGAATTGTAGGCCGATTGACCCCAGTCGTTCTGGCTTGCCGGCACCTCCACCGAGCACCCGCCCTCTCCCTGCAACCGCACGCGCTCGCACCCCACCATC
>CAJYBQ010000340.1 GCA_913064755.1 uncultured Alphaproteobacteria bacterium | reverse complement strand
CCATGCCGGGGTTGGACCCCCCCCATGGTTCCTCCGACTTCCAGTTGTCTTCCAGCGCGTACTTCACGCGGGCACCGTATTAGGGGGCCCAGTTGTCGATGAGCGCGGTCATCTGCGCATTGGGGCCGAAGCGGGACATGTCGGATGCCTGGCCGAAGGCGCGGATGCCCGCGTCCTCCGCGATCTTCATGGCCGCCGGGGAATCGGTGTGCTGCATCAGGATGTCGGCACCCTGGTCGATCAGCGCCCGCGCCGCGTCGGCTTCCTTGCCCGGGTCGAACCAGCTGTTCACCCAGATCACCTTGAAGCGGACATCGGGGTTGACGCTGCGCGCCGCCAGGAAGGCCGCATTGATGCCGCGCACGACCTCGGGGATGGGGAAGGACGCGACATAGCCGACCGTGTTGGTCCGTGTCATGCGGCCGGAGATCAGGCCCAGGATGTGCCGCCCCTCGTAGAAGCGCGAGGAGTAGTTGGCGACATTGGCGGACCGCTTGAAGCCGGTGGCATGTTCGAACTTCACCTTCGGGAAGGTCTTCGCGACCTTCACCGTCGGGTTCATGAAGCCGAAGGACGTGGTGAAGACCATGTCGTTGCCGGCCTTCGCCAGCTGGCGGATCACCCGTTCCGCGTCCGGCCCGTCGGACACGCTCTCGACGAAGCTGGTTTCGACCTTGTCGCCGAAGGCGGCCTCGATCGCCTTGCGGCCCTCGTCATGTTCGTAGCTCCAGCCGAGATCGCCGACCGGGCAGCAATAGACGAAACCGATCTTCAGCTTCTCTTCTGCCTTGGCCGCGCCAGCCAGCGCCACCATCGCCACGGCCGTCGAGATGCCGACCGCCAGATTCCGCAACAAAGTCATGCCCGGTGTTCCCTGTTCATTGAAGTTTCGTGTCATTCGCCTGTCACCCAGATCGGGTTCCGTCGTACCATTCCTGCCGCCGCAGGTCACGACCCGCATTGCCGCCGGTGGCGGGATCGGCGATAACGACCGGCACCGGTCGGGACACCGTTCCGGCCGAGACAGGCGCAACAACACGCACGGGAGCGACGGACATGGCAGGCAGGATTGACGCACGGCTGAAGGAACTGGGTATCGAACTGCCCGCGGCATCGGCCCCGGCGGCGAATTACGTGCCCTACACGGTCAGCGGCAACCTGGTGTTCGTGTCCGGCCAGGTCCCGTTCTGGAACGGGGAGCTGAAGTACATCGGCCGCCTGGGTCATGACACCGACATCGAGACCGGACAGGCCGCGGCCCGCACCTGCGCCCTGAACATCGTTTCCCAGGTCCGTGCCGCATGTGGCGGCGACCTGGACCGGGTGCAGCGCATCGCCAAGATCGGCGTCTTCATCAACTCCACGCCCGATTTCAGCCAGCAGCCGATCGTGGCCAACGGTGCCTCCGACGTGCTGGTCGACATCTTCGGCGATGCCGGGCGACATGCACGCTTTGCCGTGGGTGCCAACGTGCTGCCCATGGGCGTCGCGGTGGAGATCGATGCGATCGTCGAGATCGCTGGACGCAGCGGGCCGATGGTTCCTGAAGACTGGCTGACGACACTGCCGCTGGCGCATCGCGGGCTGCATCAGCCGGGGGGGGTCTGCCCGGAGAACAGCCTGGTGGCGCTGGCCGCCGCCGAGGCCGCGGGCTTCGGGGCGGAGATCGACGTGCAGCTGTCCGCCGACGGCGTGGTGATGATGTTTCACGACCGCGACCTGTGGCGCCTGATCGGGGTGCGCGGGCGGCTGTCGGACCGCCGGGCGCGGAACCTTGCCCGGCTGCGGCTGCTGGGCAGCGAACAGCGGATCCCGACCCTGCACCAGGTGCTGGACCTGTTCCCGGACCTGCCGCTGCTGATCGAACTGAAGATGGCCACGGATGGCAGCACCGCGCTGGCCCCCGCCGTGGCCGCGCTGCTGGCCGGTCACATTGGCCCGGTGGCGATCCAGAGTTTCGACCCGGCCCTGGTCGGCTGGTTCGCCGACCATGCCCCTGCCGTCAGGCGCGGGCTGATCGCCTACCAGCGCCACGGCTTTGGCCACCGGTCGGTGGAGCCGCTGTTCCGCCCTGAATTCCTGGAGCAGTCGCGCCCCGATTTCCTGGCCTGGCACGTGAAGAGCCTGCCCGTGGCACCGCGCATCGCGGGCGACCTGCCGGTGCTGACCTGGACCGTGCGCAGCCCGCGCGACCGCCAGGTCGCGGCCCGGCATGCGACCAACATCATCTTCGAAGGCTGGATGCCGCGCTGAGCGGTGATTGCTGTCCTGCCCGGGCGGGCCTGTGCAGGATGCCGGAACGCCGGACGCCTAGGTGAACATCCGGCGCTGGCGACGGCGGCGCGCGAACAGCAGGATCAGCAGCGCGGGCACCCCGGCCACGGCCCAGGCGGGCCAGAGCAGCAGGGTGAGCAGCAGCGGATCGAACAGGAACGGGTGGACATAGCGTTCCAGCCCGACCTGGACCAGCCCGATGCTCTGCCGGTCGATCATGGCCCAGACATCGCCGAAGGTGAGCGAAACCCATTCCCCCGCCTGCACGGACGTCAGGATCTCCGCCCCCAGCGCGGCGAGCGCCAGGAACAGCAGCAGATAACCGAAGATGCGGAGGAGGAACATGAAATCAGGCCTGTTGGGTTGCGCGGGGCTACATTCGCAAGCGGACAGGCCGCCGTCAATCAAGCGCCCGCCGGGCGCAGGTCACCCTCCCGCCAGCCACACGGCGCGGCGGGGAGCAGCGGGACGGGTCACCGCATCGGGTCCGGTCGCGTGATCGGGCCACGTGATCGGACAAGAGGGCCGAACCTGCCCGCTTGTCCGCCCGCGCCTGGCGACGTATGAGACGGGGGCGCGGGGGTGCAGCCGCCGCGCGGGTTTCGGAATCCAGGTTTTCAACGGGTTGGCAAGGCGGATTGAGCATGGACGTTCTGGTGATCGGGTCCGGTGGACGGGAACATGCCCTGTGCTGGAAGCTGGCGGCGTCGCCGCTGCTGCGCAACCTCTACTGCGCACCGGGCAATGGCGGCATTGCCCAGGATGCCGAATGCATCGACATGGACATCACCGACCACGCGGCCATCATCGACTTCTGCCGGGACCGAAGCATCGACCTGGTCGTCGTCGGGCCGGAGGCGCCGCTGGTCGCCGGACTGGTGGATGACCTGCAGGCCGCGGGCATCCGTGCCTTCGGACCCAGTGCCGCCGCCGCGCAGCTGGAAGGGTCGAAGGGCTTCACCAAGGATCTCTGCGCCCGCTACGATATTCCCACCGGCGCCTATGGCCGCTTCACCGATGCCGCCGCCGCCCATGCCTATGTCGCCGAAAAGGGTGCACCGATCGTGGTGAAGGCCGACGGGCTGGCCGCGGGCAAGGGTGTCACCGTGGCCGTGACGGTGGCACAGGCCGACGCCGCCATCGACGAGGCCTTCGGGGGCCGCTTCGGTGCCGCCGGGGCCGAGGTGGTGGTGGAGGAATTCCTCGAAGGCGAGGAAGCCAGCTTCTTCGTCCTGACCGACGGCGTGAACGCCCTGCCGCTGGCCACCGCGCAGGATCACAAGGCCGTGGGCGAAGGTGATACCGGGCCGAACACCGGCGGCATGGGGGCCTATTCCCCCGCCCCGGTGATGACCGAGGCCATGATCGAACGCACCATGGAAGAGATCATCCGCCCGACCATCGCCGGCATGGCCGCCGACGGCCACCCGTTCCGCGGCGTGCTGTTTGCCGGGCTGATGATCACCGACACGGGTCCGCAGCTGATCGAATACAACATCCGCTTCGGCGACCCGGAATGCCAGGCCCTGATGGTGCGGCTGAAATCGGACCTGATGGCCGCGCTGATCGCCACCATGGACGGGGTGCTGGACCGTTTCGACCTGCGCTGGGACAGCGACGCCGCCCTGACCGTGGTGATGGCGGCAGAGGGCTATCCCGGTGACGTGCAGAAGGGCAGCGCCATCGGCGGCCTGTTCGACGCCAGCCTGGTGGACGGGGTCAGCATCTTCCACGCCGGCACCCGCGACGACGGCATGACCTTCCGCGCCAACGGCGGTCGCGTGCTGGGGATCACCGCGCTCGGCAAGTCGGTGCGGCAGGCGCAGGACCGCGCCTATGACGCCGTCGACCGCATCGAGTGGCCGGAAGGTTTCTGCCGCCGCGACATCGGCTGGCGCGCCATCGCCCGCGAAGACGCCGAGGACTGACGCCCCACCCCGCAACCCGACGGCGTGCCCGCCTGCGCCGTGGGAGGGTCGCGGCGCCCCCATCCCACATCCAGACGGCGTGCCCGGGCTTGACCCGGGTACCCAGCGTGCCACTCAAACGCCGGAAGGCTGGGCACGCGGATCGAGTCCGCGCGCGCCGTGGTGGGGTGGCGCCCCGTTTCACACTCCCCCGTTTCACACTCCCACGGCGTGCCCGGGCTTGACCCGGGTACCCAGCGTGCCGCTCGACCGCCGAAAGCCTGGACACGCGGATCAAGTCCGCGTGCGCCGTGGGAAGGTCGTGGCGCCCCATCACACACTCCAGACGGCGTGCCCGGGCTCGACCCGGGTACCCATGGTGCCGCTCGAACGC
>CAJYBQ010000339.1 GCA_913064755.1 uncultured Alphaproteobacteria bacterium | reverse complement strand
AAAAGAACACGGCCACTATGGGCGCGCCGCAGTTTCTTGGCATTACGCGGGTCCAGCCGACGGAACGCGACCAGTTCATAATATTCCCGGCTCAACAGATAGCCGTTAACGAGATAGTACAACACGAGGTTCAGCGGCGGCAGCAGGAACAGGATGAGGTAGAAAGGCAGGAACAGCAGGTTCACTGCCACGACTGTCAGCGCAAAGCGCAAAGTCGACATCAGCATTTCGGGAATGGGTTGCGGCCGGGGCGTCGGGGGAGATCGTTTGTGGGAGACCGCCGAGGGTTGGCAGCTGGGTCTGCGGGCCGGGTATTCCCGCGTTTCGGGCCGTGGTGATGACGCCGTGTTCACCCGCTTCGGCGGTCATCTGCTGGTGCGGTTCTGAAGATGGAGACGGAACAGGCGCGGCAGTTGCTGGGATTTGGCGAGGATGAACCGGCGCAGGCCGTGTTCAAGGAGGAATCGCGCCTGCTGAAGTCCGCCCAGGGCGTGGCCTACCTGGAAATCGGCCTGCTGATGGCCTTGCTGGTCGGCATCGATTACCTGATCGGCGACCTGGACGGCTTTGCCGGCGTCAACCCGAGCCCCTACTGGATTCCCGTGATCCTGATCTCGGTCCAGTACGGCGTCTTCGAAGGCCTGGTATCTGCATTCCTGGCGTCTATCCTGTCCCTCGGTTCCGCGCTTGGCGGCCCGATCCTGGACGATGCCATGGTGCATGGCTTCGACGTTGCCCTGCGCGACGGGATCGGCGGCGATTTCACGTCCTTCAACAACGAGGACTACCTGATTGCCTGGCAGTATGCGGCCGAGCCGCTGCTCTGGTTGATCGTGGCGCTGATGGTCGGGCTGCTGCGTGAGCGCCTGCGGCAGCGCAACCAGCAACTGGCCCGGGACCTGCGCGAGACGCGCGAACGCGAGGCCGTGCTGAGCAATGCCTACGAGCAGTTGCTGCACACCAAGGAACATCTGGAGATCCGGGTGGCGGGTCAGCTGAAGACGGTCTTCACGCTGTACCAGGCCGCGAAGGCGATCGAGAAGCTGGGACCGGGCGAGGTCCTGATCGGTATCGCCGACCTGGTCCGGGCCGTGATGCAGCCGACCAAGTTCTCGCTCTACCTGCTGAACGGCAGTGTGCTGGAGGCGGTGACGAACGATGGCTGGGACGATGACGACGTCTATGCGCGCGTCTTCGATTCGACCTCGGCGCTGTTCCAGGAAGTGGTCGGGCGTCGTCGCATCATGTCCGTCGTCAACACGGCGGATGAACGCCTGCTGGCGGGGGAGGGCATCCTGGCCGGCCCACTGACCTCCGTCGATACCGGCGAAGTGGTCGGCATGCTGAAGATCGAGAAGCTGGGTTTCCTGGACCTGCATGTCTCGTCCCTGGAGAACTTCCGCATCCTGAGCGAATGGGTGGGGACAGCCTTCGCCAACGCACGCCGGTTCCGCAAGGCGCAGGGCAACATGTACTTCAACGACGACCGCACGTTGTTGAGCGACACGGTCTATCGTCAGCACAGCAAGTTCATGAAGGTGCTGGGCGAGAACCTGGGCTTTGACGTGACGGCGGTGCAACTGAAGGCCGAAGGTGTCGACGTGCTGCACCAGTCCCGCCGCCAGGCGGTTGTGAAGGCCATCGGTGACGTGGTGACGCATCACATGTCCCCCATGGTGCAGGCCTTCGAGTACCGCCAGTCGGGCCGCGAGTTCGCGCTGATCCTGCCAACGGTCAATTCGACCGCTTCAGGTGCCGAAGTTGCCGATCACATCGCCAAGGCCATCATGCACTACCTCAAGGAAGCCGGTATCGAGGGCGTGAACATCGCGGCTACCGCCAAGTCGATCTATGCCAGGCCCGATGCACCGGAGGACGGCGCCAGCCAGGGGACGCCGATACTGAGCGCAGGCCAGGGATGAGTGGCGCAGCCCTTTCCGTTGCGGCCCTGGCCGCCGAACTCGAACGGATGGAGACGGAAAAGGAACGGCGCAGTGCCGAGGATACCCGTTCCGGCCGTTCCACCTACGTCATCCTCTTCTTCGCGGCATTCGCCACGGTCGGGGAGGCGATGATCCTGTATGTCCTGAACCAGTCCCTGCTGCCGGGCTGGACCATGGCGCCGGCGCATGTCGTCTTCGTCGGGGTGCTGTCATGGGCAGCCTGGAAGATCCGGCCGAACGGTGGTCATTCCAGGTACCTGGTGCTGCTGGCGGTGACCACGCTGTTCCTCGGCATCTTCGGGCCGCTTGGCACGATGCTGGCCATGCTGCTGCATGTGCGGTTCCGCCGGAACGCGACACCGTTCGAGGAGTGGTACGCGTCCCTGTTCCCCGATCATACGGACGACCCGCAGGAAAAACTCTACGAGATGCTGACGCGTGGCCTGGCGGATTCCGCGAAGCAGGAGAACGTGACGTCGTTCACCGATGTCCTGCAGTACGGGTCGATCGAGCAGAAGCGTGCGGTGCGCGCCCTGCTGACCCGCGACTTCCGACCGGAGGGCGCGCCTGCACTGCAATCGGCCCTGTCGGATTCCAACCCGGCCGTCCGGGTTCAGGCCGCAACTGCCGCGGCGAGTATCGAGAACGCCTTCCTGGAGAAGGCCATGGAGATGGAGCAGGCAGCAAAGGCGGATCCCGGCAACGAAGAAGCGCAGTTGAGTGTCGCGCGCCATTTCGACAACTACGCCTTCAGCGGCATCCTCGACGGGGACCGGCAGGGGGAGAACCGTCGCAAGGCGGAGGAATGCTATCGCAATGCCCTGGCACTGAACCCGACGCTGGGCGATGCCTTGCTCGGGGTCGGGCGCCTGATGGTGCGCACCGGGCGCCTGGACGAGGCCGCCCGCTGGTTCGAGGCGGGATTCGCGCGCGGCGTCATCCGTCCCAGCGAGATCGCCTGGTACATGGAGGCGGTGTTCAAGCTCGGCGACTTCGACCGGTTGCGCTATGCCATTGCCGGGTTCGGCGATGACCTGCTGAAGGACCCGGCCATCGGTGAACGCCTGCATGACGTCATCCTGGCCTGGCAGGGCGTGGACCCCACGCGCGACATGGATGACACGCAAGACGAGGGGGAGGCCGCGATCCTGCCGCAGTTGAAGGAGGCGCTGGCAGCACATGGCACGCATTGATCATTTCGAGCCCGTCGATGTCTGCCTGATCCTGGAAGGGACATACCCCTATGTGGCGGGCGGCGTTTCCAGTTGGGTGCATGACCTGGTCGGCGCGCAGAGCGACCTGACATTTCACATCGTCAGCCTGATGCCGGGGGAGGCCCCGCCGGAACGTCGCTACGAGGTGCCGGACAACGTGCGCGGCATCAACCATGTCTTCCTGCAGAAGATGCCGGCTGGCACGGGCAAGGTGCGGGGCCTGAAACGCTGTCTCAGTCAGATGGAGCCGGCGCTGAAATCCATGCAGTCCGGCGGCAGCCTCGCCGACGTGCAGCACCTGCTGGACATCCTGACACCGCAGAGCAAGGCGTTTGGCCGCGATGCCCTGCTGAACTCCGAATCCGCATGGCAGATGCTGTTGCGCATGTACAAGGAAGACATGCCCGAAAGCTCCTTCCTCGACTATTTCTGGACCTGGCGATCCCTGCTCGGCGGCTTGTTCAACATCCTGCTGTCCCCGATGCCGGAAGCAAAGGTGTATCACACCGTATCAACGGGTTATGCGGGGTTGTTCGCAGCTCGCGCGAAGCTCGACACCGGTCGGCCGGTGCTGTTGACCGAACATGGCATCTACACCAACGAGCGCCGGATCGAGATCGCGATGGCCGACTGGCTGTACGAGGCACCGGGCGGCAGCCTGGGGCTGGAGAAACCGAAACGCGACCTGAAGGACCTCTGGATCGATACCTTCGTGGCCTACAGCCGCAGTTGCTACCAGGCCTGCGACCAGATCATCACGCTCTATTCGGGCAACCAGGACCTGCAGCGACGGGACGGCGCGGCGGAGAATCTGCTGCGCATCATCCCGAACGGCGTCGACTACGAACGCTATTCGAAGGTGGAGCGCACCCCGAACCCCGAACCGACGATTGCCCTGATCGGACGCGTGGTGCCGATCAAGGACATCAAGACCTATATCCGTGCGGTGGCGCTGCTGCGCCGCGAGGTGCCGAACATCAAGGCGCTGATGATGGGACCGACGGAAGAGGACGAGGACTATTTCCGCGAATGCCAGCAGATGGTGGAACACCTGGACCTGGAGGGGACCTTCATCTTCACGGGCCGGGTGCAACTGACCGAATACCTCGGCCAGGTCGACGTCATGGTGCTGACCTCCATCTCCGAAGCGCAGCCCCTGGTCATCCTGGAAGGCGGGGCGGCGGGCATCCCGACCGTGTCAACGGATGTCGGCGCCTGCCGCGACATGCTGCACGGAATGCCGCACGAAGACCCGCCGCTGGGCATCGGGGGGGCCATCACGCCGCTGTCGAACCCGGCGGAGACCGCGCGTGAACTGGCGGCCTTGCTGAAGGACCCGGAATACATGGCCAGTGCCCGTGTCGCGATCAAGGAACGGGTCCGCAAGTACTACAACAAGCTGGAGATCGACCGGATCTATC
>CAJYBQ010000338.1 GCA_913064755.1 uncultured Alphaproteobacteria bacterium | reverse complement strand
CGAGGACGCGGCGTCCAAGCGGCTCGGGGTGAGCGCGAGGGCGCCGGGGATGTTCGCCACGCCGCGGCTCGGGCGCCTTCGGGGGAACATGCGCCAGAGCGTGGGGGCCAGGGTGCCGCTGCCGACGCGCGTGGGTCAGCCGAGCGAGTTCGCGGCCATGGCTGTTCACATGCTGGAGAACCAGATACTGAACGGGGAGACGATCCGCCTCGACGGCGCCATCAGGATGCCGCCGCGCTAGGTCGTTTCACTGTCTGACGGCATCTCGGGCTCGCTTTCCCACCGGCCCCTCGACGGGGGGCCCACGCCGGGTGGTCGGTGAAGAGGCGGGCCCGGGGTGGTTCCGTACACGGACGGTCGGGCTCGACAGGTCATGCGACCGGGCGGGGAGGGGAATGGTGCCGACGGAGGGACTTGAACCCCCAACCTACCGCTTACAAGGCGGTTGCTCTACCAGTTGAGCCACGTCGGCCGAGGACTTTCGACTACCGGAAAAATCTGCCAATGTCACGGGCCAATCGTCCGGGTGGATGCCATGGATCGGCCCGGAATGTGGACGATGGAAACATGCGCCGGGGAGGGCGTTCGACATGCAAAGCTGGCAAATCGGCAAGGTACGGGTCTCGAAGATCGTCGAAATGGAAGTGGCAGGCGGCACGCGCTTCATCCTTCCCGACGCAACGAAGGAAGAATGCCTGCCGATCGAGTGGTTGCAGCCGAACTTCATGACGCCGGAAGGCCGGCTGATCATGTCCATCCATGCCCTGGTGATCGAGACGCCGGAGCGGCGCATCGTTGTCGACACCTGCATCGGCAATGACAAGCAGCGTTCGAACCCCAACTGGACCAATCTGCAGAAGCCGTTTCTCGAAGACATGGCGGCGGCCGGTTTCCCGGTCGACAGCATCGATACGGTGATGTGCACGCACCTGCACGTGGATCACGTGGGCTGGAACACGATGTTGGTCGACGGCAAGTGGCAGCCGACCTTCAGCAATGCCCGCTACCTGATGGCCACTCCGGAATACGATTACTGGCGTGACCAGGACACGGATGCAGAGAGCCGGGTGATCTTCGAGGATTCGGTGCAGCCCGTATTCGATGCAGGCCTGGTGGACTTCGTCACCACCGACCACCGGATCTGCCCGGAAGTCTACCTGAAGCCCACCCACGGCCACACGCCGGGCCACGTCTCGGTGATGATCGAATCCGAGGGCGAGCGGGCCATGATCACCGGCGATTTCGTCCACCACCCGTGCCAGATGGCCCATACCGAATGGTGCGCCAGCGTCGATTACGACAGGACGGAATCCAAGGCGACTCGCGACCGGGTGTTCGCGGAACTGGCCGATGAGCCCGTGCTGATCATCGGCACCCATTTCGCGGGTGTCACGGCGGGTTACCTGAAGCGTGACGGCGACGTCTACCGGCTGGAAGTCTGAAGCCGACGCCCTGTGACGGGCGGAACGACGAACGGGCGGGCAGGGAAGGCGTCTGGGCGGATGCTTGTTCCGCTCCCGACAGCGTGCTACGCCCCCGCTATCAGAACTCACGCGCAGGCAGGACCCGATGGCCGACGAACAGCAACCCCCGCAGATCCGCATCAACGCCCAGTACATCAAGGATCTGAGTTTCGAGAATCCGAATTCACCGGCCGTGCTGGCTGAGCCGCCGAAGGATACCGGCCTGAACATCAACGTGAATGTCGAGGCGGAGCAGATCGACGCCGCGACGTTCGAAGTGGTGATGAAGTTCGATATCGCGGCCAGTTCCGGCGAGACCACGATCTTCATCATCGACCTGTCCTATGCGGGCGTCTTCACCCTGGTCGGAATCCCGCAGGAGCAGATCGAGCCTGCATGCCTGGTCGAATGCCCGCGCCTGATCTTCCCGTTCGCACGGCGGGTGATCGGTGATCTGACCCGCGACGGCGGCTTCATGCCGCTGCTGCTGGACCCGATCGATTTCCTGCGCCTGTACCACCAGAACCGTAGCCAGCAGCCCGAAGCGACTGCCTGATACGGCTAATCCTTCCGCATCGGCCCCTTGTCAGAGGGCGCCGAGCAGCATGAAGGTGATCAGCAGCGCGCCAATGATCAGAACGACGGTTCCCGCGGCATGACGCAGGCGGCGGCGGGAACGATAGATCCGGGGGCCATCACCGTGGTCGTGGCGGCGATGTCGTCGGCGACGCCTGTGGTGCAGGTCTTCCGACGGATCCGGCCTGGTCTGCGGGCCGCCCAGCGGTTGCAGACCGGCGCGCATCTGTTCCACGAGTGGTTCGATGTCTTCCGGTTGCGCATCACTGCCGGTCTCGTGGCGCAGGATCAACTGGGCCGCGGCGCGCATGTAGGCATCGCTCGCGTCGGCCTTCGGACGCGACATGAACACGGGCCGCCGCTCCCCGCTCGCCTGACCGACCGCGTTCGAATGCGGTATCTCGGCGGTCAGGACCTCCTCTCCGTGAGTCTGGCGTATCCTGTTCGCACGCTTCAGTTTCTCCGGTGACCAGCTCTGCGCCATCGTGATCAGGATGGACGGCGTCGTGATCCGCGTCTGGCCGCCTTCGTTCAGCCGGGTGATTGTCGATGTCAGCCTTTCCATGCCGTCCAGCGCGAACTGCTCGGGCGGAACGGGAATAAGCACCGTATCCGCCGCAACCAGCGCATTGACCGACAGGATGCCGAGGGACGGCGGGCAATCGAGGAAGATCCAGTCGAAGGTCTCGCCCATCGTTGCGATGACCGGGCGCAGGCGGCGCAGGCGGTCGGACTGTTCCGCCAGTTCCAGCTCTATGCCGGCCATCTCCAGGGAAGACGCCAGCACGGACAGGCCGGGGATGTCGGTTGCACGTGCCCAGTCAGGTCTCACCTGTTCGCTGTTCAGCAGTGCCAGGTAGCTGCCGGGGCGGTCGATCGTGGCTTCTTCCACGCCCAGCGCTGTCGTGGCATTGGCCTGGGAATCGAGATCGATCAACAACACGCGGCGTCCGGCCAGCGCGGCAGCCACGGCCAGATGCAGCGCGGTCGTTGTCTTGCCGACCCCGCCTTTCTGGTTTGATACTGCGACAGTGATAGCCATGAAGCGTCCCCCGACCTGCTTCTACGCCAACAGTCCTGCAGGCGCCTTTATTCATGCTTTGCCGCCTGTTCCGCAAGGTTCCTGCCAGACGCGATACCGGAAACGGTCCGCAGCCTGCTCCGTGCGACCTCCCAGCCCCCAGAAACCCTCAGGAACGCGCCGTTTCCGCGTGTGGCAGGCGGTCAAGCACCTGCTGCAGGTCTGCTATGATGTCGGTCACGGTCTCGATGCCGATGGACAGGCGGACAACGTCGGGTCCGGCGCCTGCCGCAATCTGCTGTTCCTCGGTCAATTGGCGGTGCGTTGTGGAAGCGGGGTGCAGAATGAGACTGCGCGTATCGCCGATATTGGCCAGGTGGGAGAGGATGTTCACGCCCTCCACGACCTGCACGCCGGCTTCGAAGCCGCCGTGAACACCGAAGGTGAAGACGGCACCGGCACCCTTCGGCAGGTATTTCTGCTGCAACGCATGGTAGCGGCTGCCCGGCAGGCCCGAATGGGATACCCAGGATACCGCCGGATGCGCGTCGAGGAACTCCGCGACGGCCAGCGCGTTGCTGGTGTGGCGTTCCATGCGCAGCGGCAGGGTCTCGGTGCCAGTGATGATCTGGAACGCATTGAACGGCGACAACGTGGGGCCGAGGTCGCGCAAGGCCACGGCGCGGCCCTAGGCGGTCAGGGCGAAGCGACCGAAGGTCTCGTGGAAATTCAACCCGTGATAGGCAGGGCAGGGGGCTGCAATTGCCGGGAAGCGTCCGCCAGCAGACCAGTCGAACTCGCCGCTCTCCACGATGACGCCGCCAAGCGAGTTGCCGTGACCGCCGAGGAACTTGGTGGCCGAATGCACGACGACATCCGCCCCCCACTCGAACGGGCGACAGCCCCAGGGGGTCGCACAGGTATTGTCGACGATCAGGGGAATACCGGCTTCGTGCGCGATGCGGGCCAGGGCCTCCAGGTCCACGACAACGCCGCCCGGGTTCGAAAGGCTCTCGACGAAGATCGCCTTGGTCCGCTCGTCGATGGCCGCCCGAAAACTGTCGAGGTCATCGGGATCGCAGAAGGTGCAGGCCCATCCCATCTTCTGGAAGCTGACGCCGAACTGGGTGATCGATCCGCCGTAGAGCTTGTTGGAGGCGATGAAATTGTCGCCCGGCTCCATCAGGGCGAACATCAGCACCATCTGCGCGGCATGGCCCGAGGCGACGGCCAGGCCCGCTGCGCCACCTTCCAGGGCGGCCACCCGTTCCTCCAGCACCGAAACGGTGGGATTGGTCAGGCGCGAGTACATGTTGCCGAAGGACTGCAGGTTGAACAGGCTGGCTGCCTGATCGACATCTTCGAAGACATAGGATGATGTCGGGTAGATCGGCGTGATACGCGCACCGGTCACGGGGTACGGGGATGGCCCGGCCGGGACGGCCCGGGTACCGAACCCGTAAGATTACCGACCGCTCATCCGCAAGGTCACTCGTTTATTCAACCGATGCCGGGGGGCCATACCACACCGCA
>CAJYBQ010000337.1 GCA_913064755.1 uncultured Alphaproteobacteria bacterium | reverse complement strand
AGTGCCGCGATCTACAACCACGCGCTCGATCTCTGGAAGGGGCTGGGCCAGGAGCACAACTTCAACATCATGATGAGCCACCGGGGCGTGCTGAACCTGGCGCATGACGAGAGCGAGATGCGGAAGCTGAAGCGCCGGGTGGAGGAGAACCGGCTGAACGGCGTCGATTCCGAATGGCTGGATGCGAAGAAAGTGAAGAACTTCTGCCCTTCCATCAACATCTCCGGCGATATCCGCTATCCCGTGCTGGGTGGAACCCTGCAGCGATCCGGTGGCGTCAATCGCCACGACGGGGTGGTCTGGGGCTATGCCCGCGCCGCCGACGCCATGGGTGTCGACATCCTGCAGCAGACCGAGGTGACCGGCATCCTGACGGAGGCCGGGCAGGTCACCGGCGTCGAGACCACGCGTGGCACCATCCGCACGCCGAAGGTCGCATCCGTCACGGCCGGGCACACGTCGGTCATGGCGAAGATGCTGGACATCCGCCTGCCGGTGGAAAGCCATCCGCTGCAGGCGCTGGTCTCGGAGCCGATCAAGCCGGTGCTGAACTGTGTCGTCATGTCGAACGCGGTGCATGTCTATTGCAGCCAGTCCGACAAGGGCGAACTGGTGATCGGGGCCGGTATCGACGCGCAGCTTTCCTATACCCAGCGGGGCAACCTGGACATCATCGAACACCAGATGGCGTCGCTGATGGAGCTGTTCCCGATCTTTTCCCGCCTGCGGATGATGCGACAGTGGGGCGGCATCGTCGACGTCTGCCCCGATGCCAGCCCGATCATCTCCAAGACCGCGGTGAAGGGGTTCTATGTCAACGGCGGCTGGGGCACCGGCGGCTGGAAGGCGACGCCCGGTTCCGGCCATGCCTTCGCCGACCTGGTGGCCAATGACGAGCCGAACCGGATCGCCGCGCCGTTCAGCATCGACCGGTTCGTTTCCGGTGCGCTGGTGGCGGAACACGGTGCCGCCGCGGTGGCGCATTGACGCCATGAATATTCCGATGATGCAGCCAGTGACGTTGCGGGAGCCACGCTGATGTTCGTGATCGATTGCCCCCATTGCGGTCCCAGGGACCAGTCCGAATTCGTCTACGGCGGGGAGGCGCATGTTGCCCGTCCCGCCAGGTCCGAAGACATGACGGATGCGGAATGGGCCGAGTTCGTCTTCATGCGGACCAATACCAAGGGCCTGTTCGCCGAACGCTGGTGGCACGCCACCAGTTGCCGCAAGTTCTTCAACAGGCTGCGCAATACCGCAACGGACGAGATTCACGCGGTCTACCTGGTCGGGGAGGATCCGCCGGAGGTGGAGGCCGATCTGCCGTCGACCCCGGCGGGGGAGGCATCCATCGGTTCCGGCAATGATGCGGTGAAGATCATGCGCACCGACGGGGAGGCTGCATCGTGAGTCAGTCGTACAGGGTCCAGGGACGCGGCCTGGTTGACCGCAGCCGCCCCGTCACGTTCCGCTTCGATGGTCGCGATTTGCAGGGCTTCGAGGGCGATACGATCGCATCCGCCCTGCTGGCCAATGGCGAGATCATGGTGGGCCGCAGCTTCAAGTATCACCGGCCGCGCGGCATTGTCGGTGCCGGCAGCGACGACCCGGCGGCGATGGTCCAGGTCGGCCGGGACCCGGCAGCGACCGACCCCAACGTCATGGTCACGACGCAGGAGATCCATGCAGGCCTGGACGCCAGTCCGCAGAATTGCTGGCCCAGCCTGAAGTATGACGTGGGTGTGCTGAACGACGTCTTCATGCGGTTCTTCCCCGCCGGATTCTATTACCAGACTTGCGTGGGATCGAACCGGTGCCGCTGGCTGAACTGGATGACGTTCGAGCCGATGATCCGCGCTGGGGCGGGCCTGGGCAAGGCACCGTCGAAGCCCGACCCCGACAGCTATGAATCCGTCAATCGCCACTGCGACGTGCTGGTGATCGGTGCCGGTCCCGCCGGTCTGGCGGCGGCGACGAATGCCGCCCGGTCCGGTGCCCGGGTGATCCTGGTGGAGGAAACCGGCCACCTGGGGGGCAGCCTGCTGGCCACGGAATCCGATGGCACCACGATTGGCGGCAAGAGCCCCGCCGACTGGATCGAGGCGCAGAAACAGAAACTGGCCGAGCATCCGGAGGTCACGGTGCTGACCCGCACGACCGCCTTCGGTTATTACGCCATGAACTTCGTCGGCCTGATCGAACGGGTGAAGGACCACCTGCCGAAGCATCAGCAGGATCCGAAGCAGCCGCGCCAGCGGGTCTGGCGCATTCGGGCGAAGCAGGTCGTGCTGGCCACCGGTGCCATCGAACGCCCCCTGGTCTTCAACGAGAACGACCGCCCCGGCATCATGCTGGCCAGCGCCGTTCGCACCTTCCTGCACCGCTATGGCGTGCTGGCGGGCAAGCGCATCCTGATCTTCGCCAACAACGACAGTGCCTGGCAGACCGCGTTCGACATCCGCGCCGCGGGCGGTGACGTGGCGGGAGTTGTCGACGTGCGCCGCGAACTGGACGAAGGCCTGGCGCTGCGGGCGCTGAAGGCCGGGATCTCGGTGCATCCGCGCACCGCGATTGTCGGCACCCACGGGCGGCATCGCGTCGACAGTGCCTTCGTTTCCAGCCTGGATGACGACGGCAATCTGCGCGGTGGGCGCAGCCGCATCGAATGTGACCTGATCGCGGTGTCCGGTGGCTGGAACCCGAATGTGGCCCTGTTTGCCCAGTCACGCGGCAAGCTGAAATGGGACGCGGAGCTGGCGAGTTTCCGCCCCGGTCAGTCCTGGCAGCATGAACGCTCCGCCGGGGCCTGCAACGGCACCCTGGAGCTGCATGACGTGCTGGCTGAAGGTGCGAAGGCGGGGATGGAAGCGGCCCGCGCCGCCGATTTCACGGTCCGCGCCGTCAAGCAGCCGGTGGTCGAGACCGACGTGGTCCAGACCCTCAACCTGGTGCCCCTCTGGCAGGTGCCTTCCGGGCTGCCGCGCGAGAAGACCAAGGCCTTCGTCGATCTGCAGGACGATGTGAAGGCATCGGACCTGCAACTGGCGACCGAGGAGGGATATGATTCGGTCGAACACGCCAAGCGCTACACCACGCAGGGCATGGGCACCGACCAGGGCAAGACGTCCAACGTCAACGCGTTCGGCATCATGGCCGAAGCGCGCGGCATCACGGTGCCGGAAGTCGGGACCACCACTTTCCGCCAGCCCTATCGCCCCGTCACCATCGGCGCGCTGGGCGGGCAGCACGTGGGTGCGCATTTCATGCCCCGTCGCGGCACGCCGATGCACGAATGGCACCGGGCGCAGAACGCGATCTTCGAACCCGTGGGCGACTGGTTGCGGGCGCGGGCCTATCCCAAGCCGGGCGAGAGCTTTCACGATGCGGTGCAACGCGAGGCGAAGGCGGCGCGGACTACCGCGGGTGTGCTGGATGCCACGACACTGGGCAAGATCGACATCAGGGGGAAGGATGCGCGGACCTTCCTGAACCGGGTCTACACCAATGCCTGGTCGAAGCTGGCGCCGGGGTATTGCCGCTACGGCCTGATGCTGGGGGAGGACGGCATGGTCAGTGATGACGGCGTCACGGCCTGCATCGCCGATGACCATTTCCACATGACCACGACGACCGGCGGCGCGGCCAGCGTGCTGCAGAAACTGGAAGACTACCTGCAGACCGAATGGCCTGACCTGGAGGTCTGGCTGACCACGGTCACGGAACAATGGGCCGTTGCCGCGGTTTGCGGTCCGAAGGCCGGGGAGATCGTGGCCTCCGTCGTCGAAGGCATCGACCTGGATCCCGAGGCCTTCCCGTTCATGACCTGGCGGGATGGCAAGGTGGGCAGCGTACCGGCGCGGGTGTTCCGCGTATCCTTCACCGGTGAGACATCCTACGAGATCAACGTGCCGGCAACCTATGGCCACTGGCTGTGGGAGCAGCTGATCGCGGCAGGCAGGCCGCACGGCCTGACGCCCTATGGCACGGAGGCCATGCACCTGCTGCGGGCCGAGAAGGGCTTCATCATCGTCGGCCAGGAAACCGATGGCACCGTCACGCCGGGCGACCTGCGGATGGACTGGGCGGTGGCGAAGAAGAAGGGCGATTTCATCGGCAAGCGATCCCTGTCGCGCAGCGACACCGCCCGCGATGACCGCAAGCAACTGGTCGGCCTGCTGACCCACGACGGCGATCACGTGCCCATGGAGGGCGCGCAGATCATCGGCACGGCGGTCGAACCGGCACCTCCGGTGCCGATGCTGGGGCATGTCACATCGGCCTATTTCAGCCCGAACCTGGGGCGCTCCATCGCCATGGCGCTGATCACGCGTGGTGGCCAGCGCATGGGTGAAACCGTCTGGATTGCCCGCCGGGGCGAGAAGCCCGTGCCTGCGAAGATCGTCGGTTACGACTTTCTTGGCGATGCAGAGGGAGAAGCCGCATGACCGACCCCGTCCGCCGTTCCCCGCTGGCGCACAGGGCGCCGGCCGTCGCCCCGGATGACCAGCTGTGCCTGCGCGAACGGGCCTTCGACGCCAAGATCGTGCTGCGCGGCCGACCCGAGGTGCTGGCACCGGCGCTGGCCAGCGTCGTCGGCATCGACATGCCCGACCCGACCCGCAGCACC
>CAJYBQ010000336.1 GCA_913064755.1 uncultured Alphaproteobacteria bacterium | reverse complement strand
CGGGCACGTCCTGCCGAGGAACGGTGGAGTGGGCGCGGTCCACTGCCCGAGCGGTGCAGGACGAACTCAGCCACAAGGTGGCGAGCCCGCAATAAGGGAGCCGAGACTTCAGCACTGGTCCTGCCCAGCCCTGGATCTGGCGTCCGGTGGCTGCTGAGACCAACTATAGGGAGTGCAGCGCCGGTCTGTCAGCCGCGATCCTGTTCGGCACGGTAGTTGTAGGCTTCCTCGAACAGCCATTCACGGAATGCGCGGATCATCGGGCGCTCTGCCGTCCGGGGCAGATGTACCAGGTAATAGGCCATGTCGGACGTCAGCGAGATCGGGAAAGGTGCCACCAGGCGGCCCGCCACGATGTCGGCATAGGCCAGCACGTGCCGCGCCAGGGCGACACCCAGACCTTCCGCCGCGGCCTGCAGCAGCATTGCCGAATTGTCGAACATCGGCCCCCGGCGCGGGTCGGCGCCGGCGCCGCCAGCGGCATTCAACCATTCCTGCCAGCCGACGGGATAGTCATCATGCAGCAAGGTGTGATGCTTCAGGTCATCGGGGCACCGCAGCGGTGGCCCCTGTTCCAGCAGCGCGGGGCTGCAGACCGGGAACACGGCATCGTCGAACAGGCGGTGCACGGTCAGCCCGGGATACTTGCCATGGCCCGAGCGGATTCCCAGGTCGAAGGGCTCCACCTCCAGGTCCACAAGCCCCTCCGACGTCGACAGCAGAACGTCGATCTCCGGGTGCCGGGCGCGGAAGGCACCCAGCCGCGGCACCAGCCACTTGGCCGCGAAGGACGGCATGCAGGTGATGCGCAGTTCGCGGGCGTCGGCCTGCACCGTGATTCTCTGTACCGCTGTTTCAAGCTGGTCCATGGCATCGCGCACGCCGGGCAGCAGCAATTGCCCCGGCTCCGTCATCAGGATCTCCCGATTGCGGCGCTGAAACAGTTTCGCTCCAAACCAGTCCTCCAGCCCCTTCACCTGGTGGCTGATCGCCGCCGGTGTCACGTTCAATTCCGCGGCCGCCCTCGTGAAACTTAAATGACGTGCGGCAGCCTCGAACGCGCGAAGAGCGTTAAGAGGCGGTAAACGGCGGGCCATGGCAGATCTCGCTTATGAAAATTTCTAATACACTACCTGAGAAAGCGTCGTTTGTAAGGTGTGCCGGACCGGCCTATCTCAGATGCTGTCAGGACAAACCGGTCGCTGACATTCGCTCTCGAGGAGAGAAATCATGAGCCAGACCTGCACGGAAATCCAAGTCGAACAGCCCCACCTGTCCCGCCCCACGCTGAGCATGCTTGCCGGCAAGGTACTGAACGCGGTGACCATGCTGAATGTCTGGGAGAAGCGTCTGGCCGAGCGTCAGCATCTCTCGACGATGGATGAGCGCCTGATGCGCGACATCGGCCTTGACCAGGCCGACCTGCGTCATGAAATTGGAAAGCCTTTCTGGAAGGGCTGATCATCCATGTCCGCTGACGGGCACCATTCATACACGACGACCCTGACCTGGACCGGCGCGGCAGGTGGCTTTGCGGATTACGAAACCTATGACCGCACCCACGAACTTGCCGCGCCGGGAAAGCCGACGCTGATCACCAGTTCCGATCCGGCTTTCCTGGGACTGCCCGAATTGTGGAATCCCGAGGACATGCTGCTCGGCGCCCTGTCGAGCTGCCACATGCTGAGCTTTCTCGCCTGCTGTGCCCGTGCGCGCATCACGGTGCTGTCCTACACGGACAATGCGAGCGCAACGATGGTGGAGAACGGCAAGGGTGGCGGTGCCTTCACCGAGGCGACGCTGCGCCCCGTCGTCACCATCCGGCAGGCGGACAAGGTGGACCATGCGCATCGCCTGCATGGCACCGCGAACAAGGTCTGCTTCATCGCCAATTCGGTGAACTTCCCCGTGGCGCATGAAGCCGTGATCAAGGTTGCAGCTACAGACTGACGGTCAGGCGGGCTGAGCATTCGGTTGTCCGAACCGAACGGCCCCCGGGTCGCGCCTCGCACCAGAACCTGAGCCGATACGGTCAGGGCGGCAGGAAACCCCGGCTAACCGCCACCACCGCCGACGAAACTCCGCACCAGGCTTTCCGCCACAAGGTTCCAGCCGTCCACGATCACGAAGAAGATCAGCTTGAACGGCAGCGAGATGATGATCGGTGGCAGCATCATCATGCCCATGGACATCAGGACACTGGCGACGACCATGTCGATGACCAGGAACGGGACGAACAGCAGGAAGCCGATTTCGAAGGCGCGTTTCAGTTCCGATATCATGAAGGCCGGGATCAGCGCCTGGATCGGCGTGTCTTCCGGCTTCAGGTTCGTGACGTCGATCCGGCCGATGTCGATGAACAGGGCCAGGTCCTTTTCCCGCACATGGGCCAGCATGAATTCGCGGATCGGATTGATGGCGGCGGTCAGGCCTTCGCGCTCGCTCACTTCCTCGTTCAGCAGCGGCTTGATTCCCGCTTCCCACGAAGCCTCGAAGGTCGGGGCCATGATGAATGCCGTGAGAAACAGCGCCAGGCTGATGATGACGACGTTCGGCGGCGTGGTCTGCACGCCCATGGCAGACCGCAGCAACGACAGCACGATGACGATGCGGGTGAAGGAGGTGACGACGACCAGGATGGCGGGGGCCAGGCTGAGCACCGTCAGCATCAGCACCATCTGCAGCACCCGGCCGGTGAACGATCCGCCTTCGCCCAGGTCGATGGAAACATCCTGCGCCACGGCAGGCGTCATCAGGACCAGGAATGCCGGCAGCAGCGCCAGGGGAACACGGGCAAGACGCATCATCACGAGCGGACCTCCCGACCCTGGCCGAACGATCCACCGGAATCCAGCGGCTGGATGCCGGTGTCTATGCCGGTTTCTATGACGGTTTCGCTGGTGGGGCCGAGGACCAGAAGGTGTTCACGGTCATCGCGGCGGACCAGAACCAGCTTGCGCCGTGTGTCCAGGCTCTGCACGGCGACGACGCCGATGCGGCCATTGCCACCCGTGACCTTCGGCGCCAGGCCAAAGCGTTTCGCCGCCCATGCCGCGCCGCCGATCAGGCCGACGATCAGCAGCAGCGCGCCGAGATATCTCATGTATTCCAGTATTTCCAAACCTTCAGGGCCTTCTGCCGCCGGGAACTGAGCGTTCCGCTGATTGGTGGATCTGGCACCGGACAATTGGATGATCTGTCCGATGGCACGGGACGTTCTTTCCCGCGCGCCGACTTTCGGCCAGGTCTGGTTAACGTTCCGATAACGGAAGCGGTGCAGGATGCGGAAGGTCACTGCCTGGCGGGAGCCGCGCCCGGGCCTGGACAGGCGAGAAAGGGAGAAAGTTACCTTTCGTTAATCTTTCCCGTTCATCTTTGGCCAGATCGACCGACCCGTTTTCCGCCCGTGGACCATTCCGGCCCCGGCGGACCCTGTCTCGAGCCCCGTGAATGGGACCTGCGCAATGCTGATGAAGGACATACCGGTATTTGCTGCCCTGACCCGCCAGATGGACTGGCTGGGCGCGCGGCAGAAGGTACTGGCCCAGAACATCGCGAATGCGGACACGCCAGGCTATCGCGGCAAGGATCTGAAGCCGCTGACGTTTCACGAGCTGGTCCACGCGCCGCAGGAAACCATGCGGACCGCGAAGACCAATGCAGGCCACATCGCGCCACGCGGAGAGGCCGACGACAATTATGCCCGCGCTAAGGGCGAGAACTACGAATCGACACCATCGGCGAACTCGGTGGTGCTGGAGGAAGAAATCCTGAAGGTGAGTGATACGCGCATGTCGTACGACCTCGCCGTTTCGCTGTACCGCAAGCACATGCAGATGATGAAGACCGCTATCGGCGGTCGCGGCGGCTGACCGGCACCCGCATCTGCGGGAACCGAATGGACGGGTCACGGCCTGACGGGCCGGACCTGAGTACAGGAGAGGGACATGGACCTCGAAAAGACAATGATCACTTCCGCTTCCGGCATGCGCTCGCAGAGTGCGCGCATGCGGATCATTGCGGAAAACATCGCCAACGCGCATTCCACCTCGATGTCGCCGGGCGCCGATCCCTACCGGCGCAAGATCATGACGTTCCAGCAGACCATGCACGAAGCGTCGGGCGCACCGACGGTTTCCATCGACAAGATCAGCGTCGATCAGAAGCCGTTCGAGAAGCGCTACGACCCGGGCAATCCGGGTGCGGACGGCGGCGGCTACGTGAAGATGCCGAACGTCAATCCGCTGATCGAGATGGTGGACATGAAGGAAGCACAGCGGTCCTACGAAGCCAATGTCACCGTTATCGAGAACGCCAAGGCCATGATGTCACGCACAGTCGACCTGCTGCGTTGACCGGTCCGAAACAGATTTTCGCCATTTCGCTTAAGGAGATTCCAGTATGGATGTGACGCTGCAGAACGCGGCCATGGCCTATGGCAAGGCCGTCAGCCGAGGTGGAGAATCCGGTCCGACGCAGGACACCGGCATCGTCAGCGGCGGCCAGGGCGGCAGTTTTGCCGACATAGTGCGCGAAGCGGCAGAGAGCACGGCCGGTGCCATGAAGAAGTCGGAAACGGCAGCAATGGATTCCAACGTCGGCAAGGCTGGCCTGACGGAAGTCGTGGTC
>CAJYBQ010000335.1 GCA_913064755.1 uncultured Alphaproteobacteria bacterium | reverse complement strand
CGCGTCGCTGGCCCAACCGTCATCCACAGCCTCGACACGATGACGCTCAAACCGGCCCGCATGATTGCTGCCCGCGGCCCGGCCCGGCAGGCGAAATCGTTGATCTTCTCTGTCCATAAAATGATCACTAGAACAAACAAGGAACACACGCAAGAAAATGATGCTAATACCTTGTCAGCACTACCCAAATGGCTAAGGTTTTCTGATACGCCCACGTCGCGCAAATCGCGGACAATGTCGCAAAATGCGCAACCGATCTGCGCAAATCGTGACAAAAGAACGCGACAGCATGCCCCAAGGGCCCTTGAAGAGGAAATCACATGTCAGACGAAGACGAAATCATCCTCGCGGAACTGGACGACGAAGAACTTGTTCAGCAAATGTTTGACGATCTTTATGACGGCCTCAAGGAAGAGATCGAAGAAGGGGTGAACATCCTGCTGGAACGCAAGTGGGAACCCTACGACATTCTGACCAAAGCCCTCGTGGGCGGCATGACAATCGTTGGCGCCGACTTCCGCGATGGGATTTTGTTTGTGCCCGAAGTGCTGCTGGCCGCCAACGCGATGAAAGGCGGGATGTACATCCTCAAGCCTCTGCTGGCCGAAACCGGTGCGCCGCGTGTGGGCAAAATGGTGATTGGCACAGTCAAAGGCGACATTCACGACATCGGTAAAAACCTGGTGTCCATGATGATGGAAGGCGCAGGGTTTGAAGTGGTCGATCTGGGCATCAACAACCCGGTCGAGAACTACCTGGCCGCGCTGGAAGAACACAAGCCGGACATCCTGGGCATGTCCGCCCTGCTGCCCACCACCATGCCCTACATGACGGCGGCCGTGGACCCGATGAAGGAAAAGGGCATTCGCGACGACTACATCGTGCTGGTCGGCGGTGCCCCCCTGAACGAGGAATTCTCCGAAGCCGTGGGCGCGGACGCCTATTGCCGGGATGCCGCGGTGACCGTTGAGACCGCCAAGGACCTGATCGCGCGGCGACACAATCAGCTTGCCTCCAGCGGCTGATCCACGCCGGTGAGACACGGCCTGCTGCCCTGCCTGCAATACGCCTGCGGAAGACGCCAACAGAGAATCGTCAAACGGAGCGCCAGCAGCGGCCGGGACCGCGCGTGAAACGACGGCGCGGCCTTCCGCATCCGTGCCGGCCTGACGACAACGCCATGAAAGACCGAACATGCCCGACACCACGCCCGCCCGAAGACCCCGGTCCCTGAATGCACCCGACCTGGGTGACCTGGCACAGGACCGGACCCTGATCATTGCCTGCGGTGCACTGGCACGCGAGATCGGCTCCCTGATCGGTCGCAATGGCCTGGGCCACCTGGCGCTGCGGTGCCTGCCCGCCACCCTGCACAATACCCCGGACCAGATCCCCGAGGCGGTCCGCGAGGCCATCCGCGCATCGCGGGAGAACTATGGCCGCATCGTCGTCGGCTATGCCGATTGCGGCACCGGCGGCCTGCTGGACAAGGTCTGCCGGGAAGAAGGCGTGGAACGCATTCCCGGCCCGCATTGCTATGCCTTCTATACCGGGAACGATGCGTTCGCCGCGACCGGCGACGACGACATGACCAGCTTCTACCTGACCGACTTCCTGGTCCGGCAGTTCGACACGCTGGTCATCAAGAGCCTCGGCCTCGACCGGCACCCCGAACTGCGCGACATGTATTTCGGCAATTACGAGAAGGTCATCTACCTGGCCCAGACCGAAAATGCCGACCTGACGGCCGCCGCCGAGAAGGCTGCCGAAAAGCTCGGACTGGTGTTCGAACGGCGTTTCGTCGGCCTGGGTGATCTCGCCCACTTCATCAACGAGATCAACTGAGAGCGCGCGCATCCAGCACCGCCTGCGCGAAGGCGACCGGTGCTTCCTGCGGCACGTTGTGGCCCACCCCAGCAAACATCCGGTGTTCATGCGCCCCGGTGAACTTGCGCGCGTGCTGGGCCGTGCCTCCCCGGCCCAGCACGCCATCGCTGTCGCCGTCGATGGTGATCGTCGGAACCGAAATGTCGGGTTGCGCGGCCAGGCGGCGTTCGATCTCCGCCACAGTCGGATCCCCCGCCACCAGGCCAAAGCGATGCCGGTAGGAATGGATGACGACATCGACGAAATCCGGATTGTCGAAATGCGCCGCCGTCGCATCGAAGGTCGCCTGGTCGAACTTCCACGTCGGCGACCACAGCTGCCACAACAGCCTGCAGATCTCTCGACGGTTGGCAGTCAGGCCCGCCCTGCCCCGCTGCGAATGGAAATAGTACTGGTACCAGAAGGCATGTTCATCCTCCGCCGGGGCCGGTTCCATGCTGCGCGCGATGTTCTGGATGTTGTAGCCGTTGACGGATACCAGCGCCGAGACCCGCTCCGGCCAGAGCGCCGCGACGACGCAGCCGGCACGCCCACCCCAGTCATAGCCACCAAGCACGGCCTGCGGGATGTCCAGCGCATCCATCAGGCCCAGAAGATCGGCCCCGAGGACCGCCTGCTCTCCCGATCGCATGGTATCGCGGTCGCGATACCGCGTCGGGCCGTATCCCCGCAGGAAGGGGATGATGACCCGGGCGCCGGCCGCGACGAGGACGGGTGTGACCTCCCCGTAACTCCCAGGCCGATCGCGAAACCCGTGCGAGAGGGTGACGGGCCAGCCAGCGTACGGGCCATGCTCGGCGCAGGAAACCTGCAACTGCGGTGTCGTGACGAACAAGGGCGTCCCACTCCTCTCCAGTCCGGCGGGCGCATGCACGAACAGGTTCCCGGCACGCGCCGGGCCCGCGCGCGATCAGGCCCGGGCCGGGCACAGTCCCTGGATCAGGCCACCTTGCCGCGATTGACCTGCACCGACTTGACCGAGGCGCGCACGATCGGAATGTCCTCGTCGCTCAGTTCCGGCATCCGCTTCTTGCGCGCCAGCGCCGCCTCGATGTACGGCGCCAGTTCCTTCGCCTTCGCGGCTTCCTTTGCCGCCTGCTTGGCCTTGAATTCCGGCAGGATCTCTTCCGCGAAGAGGTTCAGCGACTGGCATATCTGTTCGTGCGTGTTGCGACCGGCCTGCTGCAGGAAGATGATCTGGTCGACACCGGCCTCCTCGACCCGCTGCACATGGGCGCGGAAGTCATCCGGCGTGCCGATCCCCGGCGCATGCATCAGCCCGGCGGCGTCGTTCTCGTTCTGCCCGGTGGCCGCGGCGACCATCTCGTCGTCGTTCACCTTCCGCTGGGCCTGGAAATCCTCCCAGATCGTGGTGCGGCCCGGCTTCACGTCCTCCGCCACCAGCTGGCGCATGGCAAAGCCGAAGAACTCGAAACCTTCCTGCCCCTGCCGGATGGCGGTCTCGCGGTCATGGTGCAGCGAGAACGCCGAAACCATGGCAACATTGGCGTTCACCGCATGGCCGATGGGCACGCATTCCTCCGACTTGATGATGTCGTAATAGATCTGCGACCAGTTTCGCGCCTCGTCCGGGTCGAGGAAGCTGAAGGCCAGCGCGCCGACACCCAGTTTCGCCGCCACCCGGATCGTGTCGCGGTTGGTACAGGCCATCCACATGGGCGGATGCGGCTTCTGCAGCGGCTTCGGCACCACGTTGCGGCACGGCACCGAGAAGTTCTCGCTCTCGTAGCCGGGATAGGGGTTCATCACCAGCATGTTGGCGACCTGCTCCGCCGCCTCCAGCGCCATGTTGCGCTTCTCCTTGGCGGGAATGCCGAAGCCATGCAGTTCCAGCCGTGTCGCGCCTTCACCGATGCCGAACTGCGCCCGACCATTGGAGACCAGGTCCAGGGTGGCGATCCCCTCGGCCGTGCGGGCGGGATGGTTGTAGTTGGGGATGACCTGGCGGATGCCATGGCCGATCTTGATGTTCTGCGTCCGCCCCGCTGCTGCCGCCAGGAACACTTCCGGCGAGGCACAGTGGCTGTATTCCTCAAGGAAGTGATGCTCCACCGCCCAGATCGACTCGAAACCCAGTGGCTCCGCCAGATCGCCAATGGCGAGATGATCGCGCAAGACAGCGGCATCGCTGCGGCCGTCCTGTTGCAGCATATTGAGAGAAACGCCGACTTCCATGTTTCCGCTCCCACTAATCTTTGTCGATTGATTGGAAGCGATGATCGCCGAAGCCGGCGGCGCCGTCAAAGGCGGGCAACGGTCTCCATGGCGTGATTTGCGACCGCCTCCAGGCGGGCCGCATGCATGGCGGATCCTGCGGCGGTGTCGAGCGCGTTCGGTGGCGCGGCTATTAGCATGTCGCCTAGGTCCGAGTCCTGAATCGGCAACGGCTGCGGCCGTTCCAGAAGCTGCATGAGCGCATGCACTTTCGCCGTATTGGAGCCGGCCGCGATGAACGGCCGCCCCAGGGAAAACGCTGCGATCGAGTGGTGAAAGCGGCCCGTGGCGACAAGGCTGGCGCGGGATATCTCCCCCATCCAGGTTTCGAGCGATGTCGCGGCGGTGAGTTCCGTCCCCGCGGGCAAGCCATGCCGCGCGAGCATCTGCCGGAATCGATTTTCGTCGGCGGCGGGGTAGGCCCGCGCGCCTGTCAGCCGGACGGTCGTCCACCCCTGGGCGCCGGCCCATCTTGCGTAGCTGGCGAGAGCGGCGGCGGGGCGTTCAGCCGCG
>CAJYBQ010000334.1 GCA_913064755.1 uncultured Alphaproteobacteria bacterium | reverse complement strand
GGTCGGCGCCGACGAGATCAGCCGCGAAGCGGGCCTGGGGGAGTTGCTGGCGCTGGGCTGCGCGGCCTTCGTGTCCCTGTCGTTCGTGATCATCCGAAAAGCGAAGGACGTCAACATGATTCCCGGCACGGCGCTGGGTGCGTTCATGATGGGGCTGGTCGGCTGTTTCTGGTTCGATGTTCCGACCGGTGAAACCGAATGGTTTGCGGTTCTGATCGGTGGGCTGGTCTTCATTCCGCTGGCCTATCTGGGGCTGACCGTCGGGCCACGCTATATCTCCGCACCCGAGGTGGGGCTGTTCCTGTTGCTGGAAACCGTTGTCGGACCGATCTGGGTCTGGCTGGTGATCAGCGAAGCGCCGAGCCAGATCGGCTTGATCGGCGGGGCGGTCATTCTCTCGGCCTTGATCGCGAACACGATCATGGGCCTGCGCGCGCAACCGGCCTGACGGCAGGCGCGCCCCCGGTGCCGGACACGGTGATGCGCCGCTGCTAGAGCCAGAACGTGGCGATGGACACGATCAGCATCAGGGCAAGGAAGGCGTTGACCACGTGCCACTGGCGGCTGGTCTGCAGCAGCCGTGCCAGCATGGCGCCGAACATGGTCCAGCCGGACAGGGCCAGGAAGCCGCAACCGCCGAAGGTGACGGCCAGGTTGAGCACCAGGGTCGCGGGGTCCGGTGACAGTTCGGCGAACGAACCGGCGACGCCCAGCGCCATGGCCCAGGCCTTCGGGTTGACCAGGGTCAGCATCATGCCGCCGAGGTAGCCGAAGGGCCGTTCCACCTGTCTGCCGGAGGTGTCGGGTGCCCCGGCACGCCCGATCAGCCAGGCCAGCCAGACCAGGTAGGCGGAACCGGCCAGCTTCATCACCAGTGCCAGCGCCGGCAGTGCCAGGATCACGGCGGCCAGCCCGAGTGCCGAGACGGAGATCAGCACGGCCAGCGATGACGCCATGCCGATCACCAGCGGCAGGCTGCGGGCATAGCCGAAGCGGATGCCGGAGGCGGTGGCCAGCGCGGTCGCCCCGCCCGGTGAAACGGTTGCGGCGACGGCAAAGCCGATCAGTGCAATGATGCTTTCGGACATGCTGCGTGGCTCCTTCCCCCGTCGGGGAAGGCTCGCACCGGCCAGTGCGGCGCCACAAACGATCTTATCTCTGGTCCGGGTTAGTTTCCTTCATGCGGCGGCGTTGCCGGTGTTCCCGCGGTGAAACCTGCCCCGGCCCGGCCGTGCCTAGACGGCCTCCGCCATGTGGCGACGCATGTCGTTGATCAGGTCGACCTTGGTGATCAGGCCGAAGAAGGTTTCATCATCCGCCACGATGGCGACCTTGTCGGCGCGCAGGATCGGCATCAGCTGGTCCATCGTCGCACTGGGGGCGATGGTTTCCAGCCGGGTCACCATGAAGTCCGATACCGGGCTCTGGAAGTTCTCCTCCTGCCCGTGCACGGCCAGCAGCAGGTCGCTCTCGTCGATGATGCCGACGATCTGGCCGTCGGCCAGCACCGGCAACTGCGAGATGTCGAACATGCGCAGCCGCGAATAGGTGGTCAGCAGGGTGTCATCGGGGGACACGCTGACCACGTCACCTTCATCGGCACGCCGGATGATCAGGTCGCGCAGGTCACCGTGACGATTGCGTTTCACCAGCCCCTGGTCCACCAGCCAGGCACGGTTGTAGGCCTTGCTGAGGTACTTGTTGCCGGTGTCGCAGACCAGGGTGACGACCCGCTTGGGCTCGGTCTGTGCCTGGCAATAGCGCAGCGCCGCGGCCAGCAGGGTGCCAGTGGAGGATCCGCCCAGGATGCCTTCCTTCGACAGCAGGGTCTGGATCGCCTCGAAGGCTTCCGTGTCCGAAACGGTGATGCCCTCGTCGATCATGTCGAGGTCGCAGTTGGTGGGAATGAAATCCTCTCCGATGCCCTCGACCAGCCAGGAACCGACGACGTTCGGAATGACGCCGGTATTCGCGGCCTCCGCCACCACCGAGCCCACGGGGTCGGCCACGATCATGCGTGTCTTGGGGGAATTGGCGCGCATGAAGCGACCGATGCCGGTGATGGTGCCGCCGGAGCCGACGCCGCAGAACACGGCATCCACGCCGCCGTCCATCTGCGCCAGTATCTCCGGTCCGGTCCCGGTTTCATGCGCCAGCGGGTTGGCGGGGTTGGAAAACTGGTCAACCCAGAATGCGCCGGGAATTTCCCGCTGCAGCCGCTCGGCAATGTCCTGGTAGTACTCGGGATGACCCTTGCCCACGTCGGACCGGGTCAGGCGGACCTCGACACCCAGCGCCTTCAGGTGCTGGATCTTGTCCAGGCTCATCTTGTCGGGGATCACCAGGATCAGGCGATAGCCCTTCAGCGCGGCGACCAGCGCCAGGCCCAGCCCGGTATTGCCCGCCGTGGCCTCGATCAGGGTACCGCCGGGTTTCAACCGCCCGTCGCGCTCCGCCGCCTCGATCATCGACAGGCCGATGCGGTCCTTGATGGACCCGCCGGGGTTCTGGCTTTCCAGCTTGGCAAACAGGCGGCAGGGGCCAGTGTCGAGATTGGTCAGTTCGACCATCGGCGTGTTGCCGATCAGGTCCAGCACGGATGCAGGTACAGGCATAGGAATTCTCCCCAGGTCGGATGCTTCCGGATCACGTGCGGCAACCTTACGTGGCCCGGCCCTTCAGCGCGAGTGCGTCCGCAAAGACCGCCGCGTCGACATTGCCGCCGGATGCCACCACGACGACGGTCCTGCCCGCGACATCGACATGGCCCGACAGCACAGCGGCCAGCGCCACGGCACCGCCCGGTTCGATCACCAGCTTCAGTTCCTCGAAGGCGGTGGCCATGGCCTGGCGTGCTTCCGCATCACTGACGACGACCCCGCCGGACAGGGTCTTCCGGTTCCCCGCGAACGTCAGCTCGCCGGGGGACGGGGTCATGATCGCGTCGCAGATCGAGGGCGGCGTGCCCGTGTTCGACAGGCGTCGGCCCGCGGCCAGCGACCGCGCGGTATCGTCATAGCCCTCGGGTTCGGCGGACATGACCTGAACGGCAGGAAAGGTTGCCTTCATGGCGGTGGAGAACCCGGCCATCAGCCCGCCGCCACCGGCCGGTGCCAGCGCCAGGTCGGGAACGGCATCCAGTTCGCGGCACTGGGCCACGGTCTCCAGCCCGACGGTCCCCTGGCCGGCCATGATCATGAGGTCGTCATAGGGTTTCACCAGGGTCAGCCCGTCTGCTTCGGCCAGCCGTGCGCCGATCGCCTCCCGGTTTTCCCCGTGCCGGTCGTAGGTCACCACGGTCGCGCCGTACTCGGCGGTATTGCGGCGCTTCATCGCCGGGGCATCGGCCGGCATGATGATGGTTGCCGGCACGCCGAACATCCGGGCGGCCAGTGCCACCCCCTGCGCGTGGTTGCCCGATGAATAGGTCAGGATACCCCTTGCCCGTTCCGCCGGTGTCATCGCGGAAAGCCGGTTGTAGGCGCCGCGGAACTTGAATGACCCGGTATGCTGAAGGCATTCGGCCTTGATCAGCAGGCGCGCGCCCCGGCGGTCGTTCAGCCGGATGGATTCCAGCAGCGGGGTCCGCCGGACAATGCCGGTAACCCGCTGCGCCGCGGCATCGATATCGGCAATGGAGAACGCGTCGGCCGCGGCAGCGTCCATGTCCGGGTCAGTGGTTGCCAGGGTCATCACAACTCTCCACGAAGGTCAGCAGGTGCGGCAGGCAGCCGGGTTCGGTCAGCGAGGGCGCGTGGCCGCGATTGTCCAGCGTCACGAGCTGCAGGTCGGGTTTCGCGGCCTGCATGCGTTGCACGGTCTCGACCTTCAGCACATCGGAAAGGGCACCGTGAACCAGCATCGCCGGAATATGCCTCAGCCCCTTGAACAGGGCCCAGACGTCCGGTCGGAAGCTGGATTTCGCCTGCTCCGCCAGCGCGTCGCGCAGCGCCAGGTCATAGTCCAGCCGCCAGTTCCCGGCCGCCGCGTCATAGGCATAGGTGCCGTCGGCGTTGGTCATCCAGTCCGCCTCGGTCCAGTCGGGGAAGGCGCGACCATAGGTCTGGCGCATGGCGGCCGCGGCGTCTTCCAGCGTCGCGTGGCGTTGATCGACGCCGACATAGTTCAGGATGCGTTCCTGACCGTCGGCGGAAATGTCCGGCCCCACGTCGTTGATCACCAGCCCGGCAAGCGCTGAGGGGATGGCAACCGACAGTGCCATGGCCATCAGCCCACCCAGCGAGGTGCCGATGACCACGACCCTGTGAACGCCCTCGATCGTCAGCAGATGCATGATGTCACCGAGATAACTACCCGGTGCGTAGGTACTGTAATCCGCCCGGTCGGACTGGCCGCGTCCGCGATAATCGGGGCAGAGCACCAGCCGGTCCTGTCCCAGCCGGGTTGCCAGCTTGTGGAAATCCTTGGAATTGCGCGTCAGCCCGCCGATGCACAGCACGGGCAGGGCGGAACCGCCGCGCTGTCCATAGCGTCGATAGTAGATCCGCGTGCCATCCTGCGCGGTGAAATGATGCTCGCTGTAGTCGGTCAATGCAGCAGGTCCCCCGGAATCTCTTGTCAGCCCGTGTGCTTCGGCGCTCAACGCGGTATCACGATGTCGGCGAGCGCGCTCAGAT